>CAZWPV010000488.1:0-2581 GCA_964635485.1 uncultured Anaerolineales bacterium | reverse complement strand
GTCAAGAGTTAATATACCACATTTTCATGTCACTTGTCAACCCCCAGTTGGACAGCCGAGTGAGATTCAAGATTTCGGGTCCGCTCCATCGGGGAACCGGGACCGATTCCCCCTCTCCTCGTGAGGGGAGGCTAGGAAGAGGGGAAAAGCCGGTCAAGTACACATATATCCTCTTTCACTCTTTCCCATCGAGTGGATTTCTACAACTCAGTAAAAGTGGCTAGAAGACTATGTGTCCTTATCTTAATGTTTAATATCTCAAGTCGTAGTCGTAGTAGTGACGGGGAGAACGGGGAGAGATCGTTGCGTCATGAAAGCCCGCCCCAGATGTGGGGGTAAGGGGTATTGGGTTCTCCAGGATGTGGGGGGGGAAACCGCGACATTTATTCACAAGCGCCTGTGCAAAGCTGTGGATAGCTGAAGGTGTCGTGACAAAGACGTGGCCCAACCAAGACCACGTCTTTTACATTCTCGGCAAAGCCAGCTCCTTTGCTCGGAAGTTATCCCCATGCCACCCCTGTTCTCCACAGGAAACAGGGGGTTATCCACATGTGGGGTGATGTTTGTGCGGGTAGGCTCGTGAGTTAAACCCCATATGTGGGGGGAGAGGATGTGCAAGGGGGTAGGAATTCTGGTGTGGATGGCAACCGTAAGGGTGTGGAAAACGGAGCCGGTTACCCGGCGGCGTTGTACAGCCTCTGGCGTAGGGTGACGACG
The DNA here is from genome assembly GCA_964635485.1 of uncultured Anaerolineales bacterium. Lineage (GTDB taxonomy): Bacteria > Chloroflexota > Anaerolineae > B4-G1 > B4-G1 > JAFGED01. Next base: position 1,864 of record CAZWPV010000488.1, on the reverse strand, counting down.
TCGCGGTGTAGATTGGTGTCTTCCTCGATCAAGTCTGCAATGCGCTCGCAGCCGTAGAGAACGGTGGTGTGATCCCGTCCACCCAACAGCGCCCCGATCTGGGGCAGCGAGGCACCGGTCTCTTCGCGCATGAGGTACATTGCGACTTGGCGTGGCCGCGCGATAGACCTGCTGCGACTGGGACCTTGGAAGGCCGTTAGTTCGACCCCAAAGTGATCGGCCACTGTTTCGAGGATTTGATCCGTCGTCAGCTTGATGCGCTGGGGAAGCAGGGTGCTCAACGCGGTCTCGGCAACTTCCACGGCCAGCGGCTGGTGAGTGAGGCGAGATAACGCCACCACGCGATTGAGTGCTCCCTCCAGTTCGCGGATGTTGCTCTGTATGCGGCTGGCGATGAGGGCGAGGATCTCGTTGGGGATGTCCAGGCCGCAGGTAGCGGCCTTCGAGCGGAGGATGGCTATGCGCGTCTCCAGGTCAGGTGGCTGGATGTCGGCGATCAAACCCCATTCGAAGCGAGAACACAGCCGTTCCTCCAGGGTACTCATCGCCTTCGGCGCTCGATCTGACGAGACGACGATCTGCTTGCCTGTGCCGTGGAGGGTATTGAAGGTGTGAAAGAACTCCTCCTGGGTGCTCTCTTTGCCGGCGATGAACTGGATGTCGTCCACGAGCAGAACGTCGGCGGTGCGATACTTTTCGCGGAAGGAGTCGGTGGTGTGGGAGCGGATGGCTTCGATGAGGTCGTTGGTGAATTCCTCCGACGAAACGTAGAGTACGTGCAGGCCTTGTGCCTGGCAGCCATGCCCGATGGCATGCAGGAGGTGGGTCTTGCCCAATCCCACGCCCCCGTAAACAAAGAGAGGGTTGTAGGCGGCGGCGGGGCTTTCGGCCACGGCCATGGAGGCGGCGTGGGCCAACCGGTTTCCCATCCCCACGACGAAGCTTTCGAAGGTGTAGCGTGGGTTCAGGTTCGCGGCGCAGGGACCAAGAATCGCCTCTGGGGCTGGTGCGGCCTCGGGCAAATTGAGTAGGGAGACTTTCGCTTGCTTCTGGGGCTCTCCGTCCCACACGACAAACCTGATGTCGGTGGCCTGCCCGGTCAGCCGAGCCATCGTCCGTTTGATGGTGGCGAACAGGCGATTCTCCAGCCAGTCTTTGGCGTATCCACTTTTGACACCAACAACAAACACGCCATCTTCGTACTTGAGGAACCTGGAGTCGCGCAGCCAGGTGTCGAAGGTGGCCTGAGTCATCTGAAGTTGAAGCTCGCCAAGAGCGGCCGACCAGACGAGGTCAGGTTTCATTGTCAGGCGGTGTTTGTAGATTTCAGAGCTGGCGATGGAAAGCGGGGGCAAGTGAGAGTGTTGTGTGGGCGAGTCTCCCTCCCCGCGGTGACTAGATGCTTTCGTATGTAAGCGGTGTTATTCTACCAAAAGAGCCAAACAAGGGCAACCGATTCTGGTACTTTCAACTTAAAAGCGTTTCTGTTTTAAGATTACTTATGGTAAACTATTGACAGACTGACGGTGAATTATGTGTGCCCCCTATGCGTTGTGATCGGTGGTCTAGCGACCCCAAGATGTGGGGGAAATTGCTCGGCATAGGGTGCTGGCTAGGGAGCGGGTGGCTACCCTAGAGCGCGTCACATGCCGCTCAGAATTGGCGGGCTTTGCCAAATCGGTTCAGAGAATCAAATGCAGCGCCAAGCCGACCAACAGGCCCGTTGCCCAGCCGCCGACGATGTCTGAGATAAAGTGCACCTGGAGTGTGACGCGGGCCAATCCGACCAGCCCGGCCCACAGCGCCAGCGGCACGAATCCCCACGGCGGCAGGAGCGGGGCCAGCAGCACGACCAGGCAGGCGC
>CAZWPV010000487.1:0-2581 GCA_964635485.1 uncultured Anaerolineales bacterium | reverse complement strand
TGCCCAGAATCGCGTTGACGGTGAGGCATTTCGCAACCTTCGCAAGGTTAAGCTCGACAACCAAGTAAGGAGTAAACGAATGAAAGCAGGCATCCTCTATAACGATAAAGAAATCCGCCTCGGCGAAGCGCCCGAACCGCGCATCCGGCCAAACGAGGTGCTGGTCGAATCCGGCTACTCGGGCATCTGCGGCACCGACCTGCACATCTACCGTGGCGAGTTCCACGACCGGGTCAAATTCCCCGCCATCCTGGGTCACGAGTTCGGCGGCGTCATTCGAGAAGTCGGCAGCGACGTCCAGGGCTACAGCGTGGGCGACCGGGTGGTGGTCGACCCCATCATCTCCTGCCATAGCTGCCCCACCTGCCTCACGGGCCACATCAACGCCTGCCGCACGCTAAAGCTGCTGGGTGTCGATCTCGATGGCGGCCTGGGCAAATACGTCGCCGTGCCGTCGAGCCACCTCTACCCCCTGCCCGATGCCATCCCCATGACCTACGCGCCGATGGTCGAGATGTACGGCCTGGGGCTCCACGTCCTGGGCCGGGGCCAGGTCAAGTTGGGCGAGCGCGTGGCAATCCTGGGCGCGGGCAAGCTGGGTCTGGCGATCCTGGACGTGCTGTGTCACAGCGTCGGGCCGGCCATGACCCTCATCACCGACCTGCAGCCCTTCCGCCTGGAGACGGCGCGCAAGCTGGGCGCGGATTACGCCATCGACATCACGAAAGAAGACCCAGTCGCGCGCGCGATGGAGCTCACCGACGGCGTCGGCCTGGACTGCGTGATCGAGGCGGTCGGCCACTATCACCTAGTCGAGGGGCAGGAAGCGCCGCTGGCCCAGGCGGTCAAGATGATCCGCAGCGGCGGGCGCGTCGTCACCGCCGGCCTAGGCGAGCAGCTATCGGCGGTCCACTTCAAGACGCTGGTGCTGAAGGAAGCGCAGATCATCGCCTCGCGCGTCACCCTGGGCGAGTTCCCGCGCGCGGTCCGGCTTCTGGCCAAGGGACTGCTGCACCCCGAGCTGCTCGTCACCCACCAGATGGCGCTGGGCGAGATCACGGCGGCTTTCGACAAAGTCGATCAAGAAGGCCCGGATACCATCAAGGTCGTGGTTAACGTGCAAGATGCGTGACGGGTGTTAAAAATGAAGGGTCTACGCAGATTTGTGGGGCGAAAACTGGACTGGAGGCCAACTTGAGTTAGAATATGCAGCAAATTGACTCCAGGAGGCCTGATATGAAGAAGCCCCTTCAACTGCCACCGCCATCTAGAAAGATACCCAGAGATCCGGCGCGGGCGGTGAAACGTGTAGATGAACTGACGACACAAGCAGTGACAAAGAGAACCTTGAGCGATCTGCTGGGTTTGCCTGGAATGAGAGTCACTCGATTTGCCATTGAGGAAGAAGACGGGGAGCAGTATCTGCACCTCTTCTGCGAACACGAACACGACGTGGGTATATGTCCGCGTTGCCTGCGAACGACGAACGAGGTTCATGAAGAGAAGAAGCGCTGCGTGCGTCACCTGGACATCTGGGGAATGAAGACGTTGGTGCATTTCCCCCAGCGGCGCTTCGATTGTGAGGCATGTGGCAAGCCGTTCACGGAGAATCCAGAGTGGATTGATCCCAAGCGACGGCAGACAAACGACTTCGAGATGCATATCTACGACCGCGTAAAGAACAAGACGCCCCGTAAGCGAGTGGCACTGGAGGAGGGGTTGCATGAAGCGACAGTATTGGACATCTTCAAGCGGCAGGCCAAGCGCGCTGTCCGCCAAGTTGATGGAGGGAGGATACGCATCCTCGGCGTTGATGAGATTTCGCTGCGGAAGGGGCACAAGCAGTACGCGTTGGTGTTTTCTGACCTGGAGCGGCGTCGAGTGATCGCTGTACTGCCCAATCGCCTCAAAAAGACGTTCGAGGAGTGGTTGGAGAGTCTGACGGAGGAAGAACGCCGTGCCATCAAGGTTGTGTCGATGGATATGTGGGAAGCCTATCGTCAAGCTGTACGCAAGAAACTGCCCCATGCTCAGATCGTCGCTGACCGCTTCCACGTGATGAAGCAACTCAATCACCAGATTGACTTGATACGGCGGAGCATTCAAAGAAAGGCGAAGAAGGAGGGGAATGAGGCTTTGTACCAAGCCTTGAAGGGAAGCCGCTGGGTCTTGCTGAAGAATCGAGGCGAACTCACGCCAGAGCAAGAAACTCAATTGCATACCATCCTGGCTATTTCGGACGAGTTGCGCGCCATCTACTTGCTCAAGGAGGAGTTTCGCACCATTTGCGGCAAGATCACCGACCGAGCACGGGCGCAGCGCTTCTTGTGGGCGTGGATAGGGAAAGCGTTGGCTACAGGGAGCCGGTATTTGACTCGATTTGTCAAGACGTTGCGCAACTGGTGGCATGAGTTCCTTAACTACTTTGATGATCGGGTGACCCAGGGATTCGTAGAAGGCATCAACCGCGCCATTCGTGGTATCATCGACCGGGCTTTTGGCTATCGGAACTTTGATAATTTCCGTCTACAGGTTCTTGTGGAGTGTGGTGGTGTCTGACTTGACCCCACAAATCTGCGTA
>CAZWPV010000486.1:0-2584 GCA_964635485.1 uncultured Anaerolineales bacterium | reverse complement strand
CGCCCCTTGAGCTTGATCAACCCGCTCAGTACAAAGGCGGGCAGGTTGCCGGCGGGAAAGACGCGGGCGATCTCCTCCTTGATCTCCTGAATCTCGGGCAAGGTCAGCCGGGAGAGCTCGAGGATGGTGGTATCGTTGACCTTGAGGAGCGCGGTCAGGGTGGCCTGCTGCGGCTTTGTCAGCCTCTTGCGCTGCGTTGCGCCCGGCTGGGTCTCCGATGCCATCGTCCCGCGCTACTCCAACGACTCCCCGCCGACGACGCAGCGGAAGCCGAGGCCCGCGCCGCTGGCCCGCGGGGTGCCTGCGTCTCGATGGGTCGTGCGCGCCTTGTGCTCGCTATAGCCGTAGGAACCGCCGCGCATCACGTGATGGGTGCCAGAGGCTGGCCCCGTGGGGTCGGTCGCCCCATCGGTGACGTCGTAATAGTCCTGGTCGTACCAGTCGGCCACCCACTCCCACACGTTGCCGGCCATGTCGAGCGCACCGTACGGGCTGGCTCCTAGAGGATAGCTGCCCACCGGGGTCGTGCGCCCCAGGCCGGTGCCCTGGTAGTTGAGCAGCGTCGGCTCGGCGTCCTCGTCGCCCCAGGGATAGCGATACTTGACCTCGGCAACCGGGTCCCACGAAGCCGCCTTCTCCCACTGCGCCTCGGTGGGCAGGTAAACGTCCCAGCCTGTCTCGTCGGCCAGCCAGGTGCAGTAGGCATCCGCCTTTTCCCAGGTGACGTAGACGACGGGGTGGTTGGCCCGTGCCGGGTCGTCGTAGGCGGTGAGGATCGAGGGTGGGGCGCACCCCTCGGCCTCGACGCAGAGCCGATATTGCGCGTTGGTCACCTCGGTCTCGTCGATCCAGTAGGCGCTGAGGATGACCGTGTGCTGGGGGCGCTCGTGCGGGAAGGCATCAGGGTCGTCGTCGGTGCCCATCGGGAAAGGTCCCTGTGGGACAAAGCGCATCCCCATGCCGTCGACGGAGCGGATGGCAATCTGACCGGGCAAGAGACCAGGGCTAGGGGTGTCGGTCGGCGTGCCTGTCGGCAATAGCGTGGATGTCGGAGTGGCCGTCGGCGTCAGGGTGGGCAGAGGGGTAGACGTCACGGTGGGCTGGATGATGGGGGAAGGCTCCAACGTGAAGGTAGGGGCGGGCGTATCCGTCGGCGCGGGCGTGAACGTGGAGGTAGGCAGGGACGTGAGTGTGGGTGTAGACGTAGGCGTATCCGTCGGCGCAGCGGTGGGAGTGGACGTCTTGGTAGGGATCGCGGTCACAGGCGGCGTGCGGGTGGCCGCCGTCGTCCCGGTCGGGATGACGGTCACGGGTTCTCCGCCCGGGAGGAGGGCCGGAATACCTATCAGGAGGACGGGGATGAGGAGAAGCGCCCCAACCACGCCGACGATCACAGGCCACCGGCGCCACCAGGGAATAGGAGCCGGTTTCTCCAGGCTGGCCTGCGTCGGGGGCGAAGGCGGCGACGGCGGAGGCGGAGGCGTCGGCGGGAGCTGGCGGCCCACCGGCATGGCCGGCTGGGTGATCTTGTCTCCCTCCGATACGCCCCGCCCTGCCCAGGCCCGGCGCAGCGCGTCGACCATCGCCTGGGCAGTGGAAAAGCGCTCGGCGGGGTCCTTAGCCAGCGCCTGCAGGATGACCGCCTCGACCGCTGCGGGAAGGCTGGGCGCATAGTGGCGCGGCGGCGTGGGGTCCTCGTTGACGTGCATCAGCGCCAGGCTAAGGGGCGACTCGGCGTAGAAAGGCGGTCGGTTGGCGACGATCTCGTACAGAATCGCCCCCAGGGCATAGATATCGGATTGCGGCACAGCAGCACGGGAATCGATGGCCTGCTCTGGGGCGATGTACTCCGGCGTACCGAAGGAGTGTCCCATCGTCATCTGGCTGACCCGGTTGCGCAGCATCGCCAGGCCAAAGTCGCTCAGCACAACCTGGCCCTCGGAGGAGAGCAGGATGTTGGCGGGTTTGATGTCGCGGTGGATGACGCCCTGCTGATGAGCATAATCCAGCGCCTCGGCGACCTGGCTCAGGAGATGGAGCGTCTCGCCGGGGGTGAACCCCCGCCCTTCGCGTTTGCGGCGGTCCATCTCGGCCCGCAGGTCGGTGCCCTCGATGTACTCCATCACGATGTAGTGACCGCCCTCGAAAGCGCCATAGTCAAAGATGCGGATGACGTTGGCGTGTCGCAGGGAGGCAGAGGCCTGAGCCTCGCGCTGGAAGCGCTTGGTAAAGACGGGGTCATCGCGCAGCGTTCGCCCCAGTACCTTGATGGCTACGTAGCGATTGAGGTTAGGTTGGAAGCCCTTGTAGACCTCGGCCATGCCGCCCTGGCCGATCTTTTCGAGGATTTTATACTGACCGATTGTGCGACCGATGAGAGTATCCAACGCAGCAGTCCGCCCCTTGATATATCGAGATGAGTGACTGAGGAAGAGTATATGTGACTTCCAAGGAATGTCAAACAGAACACCAAAATTGACAATGTCGCCAGACTATGGGCCTGTAAAAAGAATAACTTCCTGCAGCGGTGCGACAGAAAGCCCCTTGAACCTATCAGACAGTGGCTAGAACAAGCTTTTACAGG
>CAZWPV010000485.1:0-2586 GCA_964635485.1 uncultured Anaerolineales bacterium | reverse complement strand
ACTTGACAGTCCTTCCCTTTGTGCTATAGTCTGATCACAACTGAATACTGCTATGGTAGAGGTGCCCCGGAGCCCGGAAGCGAGGGGCACAATGGGGAAAGACCGGTGACGTGTGACCCACACACCTAGTCCGGCGCTGTCCCGCAACTGTAGCGATAACGGACCAGTTCGTTGTCGAAGCCAGAGCACCCGCCTCTGCCAGGCCATAATAACCTCTTCGCGGAAAAGGGGGTGGTGTATGACGGGCATTCGAATATTGACAGCCCTTCCCCATCCAACGTGAGGGACGGGCTGTTTGCTTGAGACGGCCCTTTCCCAAACGTCGTGAGGAAAAGGGCTGTTTGCTTTCCCATCGGCTCTTTATCTACCGCTGAACAAGGAGACAACTCATGCGCACACGCAGTCTTGTATTGAGCGTTACATTGGGCGCTGTGATCGCCATCGGCCTGACTGTAGTCCTGGGAGCCCAGGCCGTGTCTGTGGAAGCCCAACCCGCCCCAGACGCAGCAGCCGCTGCGGTCGATCACAGCGATGAGATCAGCAAAGCCCTGGGCTACATCAGTGCCCAGCAGAACGAGGACGGCGGCATCCCGTGGTTCGCCGCCGATTCAGACGCGGGCGTCACCGCCCGCGGGGTGCTTGCGCTGGCGGCCACAGGCCGCCCGGCAAGCTGGATGGCTCACCCGACCAGCGGCAAAACCATGGTCGATTTCTTAGCGGCGAACGGGGTCACGTACACCCACGAGGTCACCGCCACCACCAGCGCTTACTTGAAACCCGCGGAGGCCGGGCTGCTGCTCGCTGCTATCTCGGCGGCCAACGAGGACCCGATCTCCTTCGGCGGGATGGACCTGATCGCCCAGTTGAACGATACCTATAACCCGGCCACCGGCGCGTACAGCACCACCTACCGAGCGGCCAGCGACCTCAACCAGGCGTGGGTCATCCTGGGATTATCCGCGGCTGGGCAATCGGTGCCGGTGACGGCGACGACCTACCTGGAGGGTTTGCAGGCCACCGATGGCACCTGGGCGGCGTACGGTATGAGTGACCCGGATACCACCGGTCTGGCCATCGTGGCTCTCATCGGCAGCGGCAACGTCCAGCCTACCGATCCATCGATCCAAAAGGCGCTGGATTATTTCCGTGGTTCGCAGTTGCCCAGCGGCGGCTGGCGTCCGTGGTGGGACACCGATCCGGCTAACGCCAACACCACTGGGTGGGTCATCCAGGCGCTGGTCGCCGCCGGCTACACCCCGGCGACGGAGAGTTGGGCGGCGTCTCCCAATCCCCACGACGCCCTGACGAGTCTTCAGCAGGCCGATGGGCGCATCGGCGGCGCGTACGCTAACGCCCACAGCACCCTCGAGGCCCTGTTTGGCCTGACGGAGCAGCCGCTATACTTTCTCGGCCGCGAGCACCGCGCGCTGTGCGCCCTGACCTGGATGAACGAGCAGCAGAACGCCGACGGCTCGTGGTCCGGCTGGTCCGGCCCCGACCCCGGCGTGACCTGCGGTGCCGTGCTGGCCTACGCCGCAGCGGGCTACGACCCGGGCACCGTGATGGCCGCCGGCAGCGTCACCTCGGCGATGGACTATCTCTCATCTACGGCGTCCATCTTCGCCAACAAAGACGCCGCCTCGGCGGGCAAGCTGGCCCTGGCCGTCGAGGCCGCCGGTGGAGATGCCCACGACTTTGGCGGTATCGACATCGTCTACGTGCTCACCGACACCTGGTACAGCCCGACACTAAGCGCCTTTGGCGTCCCGACCAACACCTACGACCAGGCGTTCCCCATCCTCGGATTGATCGCAGCGGGTGAGGCGACCCCCATCGGCGCCACGCAGACCCTCACCAGCCTGCAGCAGCTCGACGGCGGCTGGAAGTACGACCTGGGGCCCTGGTCCTTTAGCTCTGATCCGGATTCCAGCGGCCTGGCGCTGCAAGCCCTGGTTGCGGCGGGTGTGTCAACGACCGATCCCAGCATCGGCGGCGGCGTGCAATACCTCAAGGATCAGCAGAACACCTACGGGAGCTGGAGTTCCTGGGGCAGCCCCAGTCCGAACTCGACGGCGTATGCCATGCAAGGGCTGCTGGCCGCCGGCGAGGACCTGGAAAGCGCCGCGTGGCTGAAAGACGGCCACAGCCCGTACGACGCGCTGGCCGCGATGCAAAAGGGCGATGGGCCGTTTGCTCTGTACGGGGACGATAACGGCCTGGCTACCTGGCAGGCCGTGCCGGCCCTGCTGGGCCAATCCTATCCCCTCACCGGCGGTAGTCTGGCCACCTTCCAGGTCGTGAACCGAGGGCCCGACCCCGACCGGATCGTCCCGGCTACCCCCAGGGCCTCGTTGGGCAGCAGCGTGGACCTGCTCGTGCCTTTCGGCAGCGACCTGGACCAGGACGCCATGGTCACCCTGACCTGGCGGCTGGACGGGGGTGCTTGGCAGACCACCACGCTGCAGCGGGCCGAGGGCGCCTTTACGACCACCATCCCCACACACGATCCCGGCGTGTACGATCTGCGGGCGACCTTCTCCGATGCAGACGGCGTGCAGGGCGACAGTGTGGTCACCGCCACCGGCG
>CAZWPV010000484.1:0-2590 GCA_964635485.1 uncultured Anaerolineales bacterium | reverse complement strand
ACTATCTTACCGTGCAGGTGCCCGTGTTTCCCATCCTGGCCGTGGCGAGCATCGTCTACGGAGCGCTGGTCTGCCTGGCGCAGTGGGACCTCAAGCGCCTGATCTCGTTCATGTCGGTGGTGCAGATGGGCTTTGTCACGTTGGGCGTATGTGCGGCGTCGGTGGGGTATGCGATTCTCAAAGTGCTGCCCGCTCTCGAACAAGATCAGCCATCGGTGGGCTATGCGTTTTTAGAGCTCTCGGAGCTTCTCAAGCAAGCGCCCTCAGAATCTGCAGCCACTCTCAATGCCGCCGTGTCGGGCTTGGGCGGTGCTGCCATGCAGATGTTCGCCCACGGCGTGGTCATCGCGGCCCTGTTCTTCCTAGCGGGCATCCTCCGCCGGCGGACGCGTACCTACGACTTGAAGGCGTTCGGTGGGTTTTCCAAGCGGATGCCGCATTACTATGGCCTCATGCTGGTGGCGGGTTTCGCCGCGCTGGGGCTGCCGGGATTGATCGGCTTCTGGGGCGAGTTCTTTGTTTTCAAGAGCACGATGGGGCTGGTTCCCATCTTTGCCTTCATCGGTATGTTGGGTGTGGTCTTTGCCGCGGGTTACACGCTGTGGAAGATCGTGCAGCACATCTTCCTGGGCGAGCTGGACGAAGCGCGTTGGGGCCAGTTGCAAGATATGACGGCGTGGGAGAAGGTGACGGTGTGGCCGTTGGTGATTCTCATCGTCGTTTTTGGCCTCTATCCCACGTTGTTGGTGGACATGTTCAATGCGGCGCTGACGGCGTTGTTGCAGGGATTGTTATGACACGTGATGCGCGGTGCGTGATTTGTGCAAGAGCAGAGTTCGCGCATCACGGATCACGCTTCATTCGAGAGGGCTTCATTGGCTTCATTTGAACGTGTGCTGTGGCAACTTTCCCCCGAATTGATCCTTCTGCTGATGGGCGGTGTCCTGCTGTGCCTGGACGCGCTCCGTTCCCATTGGGACGCCAGTCGCTGGACGCCCTACGTTGCACTGGCGGGGCTGGTCGGCGCACTCGTCGGCGTCGTCACGCTCTGGGGTCACGAGGGGCGGCTGCTGGGGGTGCTGGCCTGCGATGGCTTTGCGCTGGCGGTCAAGGTGCTGGCTCTGGTGGCGACGAGCCTCGTCGTCCTGATCGCTGACGAGTACATCCGCATGCGCCGTGGGCGCAACAACGGGGCGTTCTACGCTCTGGTGCTTCTGGCGGCGCTCTCGATCTGCCTGGCGGGCGCGGCGCGTGACCTGGTCGTGGTCGTTCTGGCTTTTGAGTTGTTCGGCATCGTCTCCTACATCATCATCGGCTATCTGCGTGACGACCCACGCGCCAGCGAGGCGGCGGTCAAACATTTCCTCTACAGCGCTGCTGCCTCGGCGATGATGCTCTATGGTCTGTCATGGTTCTATGGGGTGACGGGCGCTACCGACTTGGAGGCCATCGCCATGGCCCTGGGTGGATCGGGGGACGTGTTGAGACCCCTGCTTCTCCCTCCGCTGGTCTTGATGGTGGCGGGGTTTGCTGCCAAGGTGGCGCTGGTTCCCTTTCACCAGTGGGCGCCGGACGTCTGTGAGGGCACGCCGGCACCCGTCGTCGCGTTGTTCACGGTAGCGCCCGTACTCGTGGGATTCGCCGGTCTGACACGTACGCTAGTGACGATGCTGCCACTAGAGATGCAGATGCTCGACGTCGATTTGGGGACGCTGCTGAGCGCGTTGGCTGCGTTGACGATGCTTGTCGGCAATCTCGTTGCGCTGTGGCAGCGGAATGTTAAGCGATTTTTGGCTTATCTCGGCATCGCGCAGGTCGGCTACCTGTTGGTTGGGATCGTAGTTCACTTTGGCATTGCGCAGACCGGGCGTCCGCTCGCCGAGGTCGTGGTCATCTCCGAACGAGGAGTGGTTGCCGGGTTGTTCGCGCTGGCGGCCTACGTTTTAGGCATTCTGGGGGCGCTCGCCGCCGTTCTGGCTCTGTTTGAGCACACGGGCTCGTATGACATCGACGCCTATGCCGGGATGCACCGGCGAGCGCCGGAGTTGGCCTGGCCGTTGTTTCTTTGCTTGCTTTCGCTGGCTGGCGTCCCGCCGCTGGCTGGCTTTGTCGGCCGGTTGTACCTGTTTGCGGCAGCGATAGAGGCGGGATTACTCTGGTTGGTCGTTGTCGGCGCGGTCAGTAGCATCGTCTCGCTTGCCTGCGTGTGGAAGATCGTCCGTGTCCTGTTCGTCGCTCCGGCGCAGGAGGGAGGACGCCTGCCCATACCGCCCACGTTGGCGGTCGCGTTTGGGATAGCCGTGGCCGGTGTGTTCGCCTTGGCGGTCTTTGCCAATCCGGTCTTTGTATTGCTCCAGGCCGCTGCACGGGCTCTGTTTGGATGACCGAACACGTGTCAAACGTCCGAGAAGGAATTGACAATCGGCAGTGGACGGATACGCGGCCTTGACTCGTGATGGTGAGATGGCTCGTTGGCGGCGTTGTACCCGTTTGCATTGGGTGTATTTGTTCCCTGGGGCACTAACCTTGCATTTCGCATCCTTTTCAATCAGGCATCTCTCCCCCTTCAATCCCCTTCGACAAGCTCAGG
>CAZWPV010000483.1:0-2595 GCA_964635485.1 uncultured Anaerolineales bacterium | reverse complement strand
ACCATAAAGGTTTTCTGACTATACTCAAGTTCAACCAGCCCGTCACTTTGTCCCACGCTTACATTCCTCCTTTACTCACGGCTACTATCCTTTGTCCAACCCAGATACCGCATCCTCGGCGACGAGCCAGCCGCTGCCGGGAAAGAGCCGCGCTACCTGGGGGGCGAACAACGGCGAAGCGGTCAGCACCTGCGGCGCGTCGTCGGCGATGACCTGGCCCTGGCTGAGGATCACCACGCGGTCAGCAGCTTGGGCCACCAGCTCGACGTCGTGGGTCACCAACACTACGCTCGCCCCCTCCCCCTGCCACTCCCGCAGTAGGGCGACCAGTTGCCGCTTGAGCCAATAGTCCAGGCCCCGGGTGGGCTCATCCAGCAACAACAGCCCAGGCCGGGTGACGGTCACTGCGCCCAGGGCCACGCGCTGCCGCTGACCGGCGCTGAGGTCGCGCGGGTAAGTCGCCGCCGCGTCAGTGAGCCTCAAGCGGGCCAGTAGATCGACCGGCGCGATAGGCGGGGCGTCCTGCAGCCCGTGGTTTTTCAGTGTGACCTGCAGCTCGTCCAAGACCGTATCGGCAAAGAGCATCGCGTCCGGCTCCTGGGGAAGGTAGCCCACGCGGCGGCAGATGTCGGCTGTATCTCCCCCGACGATGGATCGCCCGTCCAGCGTGATCTGCCCCTGCCTGGGGTGCAGCAGCCCCACGATGCACTTGAGCAGCGTGGTCTTGCCCGACCCGTTGCGTCCCATCAGTGCCACCAGCTCTCCGGGCGCTATCGCCAGGTCGATGCCGCGCAGCGCGTCCACGCCGTCGTAGGCAAAGTGCAGGTCGCGGATCAGCAGCTGCCGGCCCGCTTTCGGCGTCTTCGCGGCGCGTGAGGACGCCGCCGGGGTCGGGATGCCGGCGGCAAAGGCGCGCCCCTCCTTGATCGTCAGCGGCAGCGGCTCCCATCCCAGGGCCTTGGCCACCGTCACCAGCGGCGGCGTCAGCGCCATCTGTCGCAGGACCTGCCGGGGCGGGCCATCCAGCACCTGGCCGGAATCGCCCGGCAGGTAGGCCAGGCGGTCGACGTAGGGCAGCACGCGCTCCAGCCGGTGCTCGGCCAGGACAATCGTCAGTCCCAGGTCGCGGTTGAGGCGCACCAGCGATTGCAGCACGTCCTCGGCCGACTGGGGATCAAGCTGCGACGTGGGCTCGTCCAGCACCAGGACGCGCGGGCGGAAAGCCAGCGCCGTGGCGATGGCCACCCGCTGCCGCTCGCCGCCGGAAAGCGTCTCCAGGGAGCGGCCGCGCAGGGAGGTCAAGCCCAGCAGGTGCAGCACCTCCTCGACGCGCACGCGCATCTCTGCTGGCGGCACGGCCCCGTTCTCCAGCCCAAAGGCGACCTCGTCCTCGACCCGATCCAGCACGAACTGGGCCTGCGGGTCCTGAAAGACGAACCCGACGACGCGGCTGAGCGCCTGCGGTCCCTCGGCGATGGGATCGTGACCGGCGACGGTGACGCGCCCGCCGACCACGCCGCCCGCAAAGTGGGGCACTAGCCCGTTGAGGCAGCGCAGCAGGGTGGACTTGCCCGCCCCCGACGGCCCGGCCACGAGCACGAACTCCCCCTCGGCGACGTGCAGCGTCAGGTCGGCCAGGGCCGGGGCGGAGGCGCCGGGATAGGTGTATGTGAGACGGTCGATCTCAATCATCGGATGGTGCCAAATTCATCGTCGGGCAACCTTGCGAAGGTTTGGGAGCGGATTTCGGCACCAGAGCGCTTCCGTTTGCCCAGAATCGCGTTGGTGGTGAGATATTTCGCAACCTTCGCAAGGTTAAGCTCGAATTTTCAAATAGGCTCTCAATCATCGCGTGATGTCTCCTCCGGCTTGGCCGCCAGGGCGGGGACGAGCAGCCCCAACAGCGCCAATCCTACGCCCGGGTCGAACGCCGGGAGCGCCAGGCGCGGGTAAGGAGAGTAATAAAGGGTCTCGCGATTCACAAAGGGCAGCGGCGCCAGGAGAACGGCCAGCGTCACCGCGCATCCCAGCACGACCAGGCTCTCGCGGGCGGTCCAGCGGCGCGCCCGATAGGTCGTGTGCGCGACCGAGCGCCCGGCCAGCCACAGCAGGCCGCCGATGAGCCCGGCACCAGCGACCATCCCGCCTATGCCGGCCACGCGCCACTGCGGCAGGAATAGAGTGGCCAACCAGCCCAGGAGCAGCGCCAGCAGCCCCAGTGCCAGCAGCGCCTGGGCGCGCAGGGAATGCGCCCGATCAGAGATGGCGCCGTAGCCGCGGGCGACCATCGCCTCGGCCAGGCCCAGGGCGCGCTCCAACCCGCTGACCAGCAGCGGCACAAAGATGGGCAGCCAGTCGCGCAGGCCGCGCACGCGGTGGCCGCGCACTGCCTGAGCCTCCCGAATCCGGTTCAGGCTGCGCGTCATCTGCGGCACGAACGTCAGGGCGATGGAGAGCACGATGCCGGCCTCGTGAAAGGCACGCGGCGTCAGCCGCACCAAGTCGCGCGCCGGCGTCACCCGGTTGAACGTCGAAAAGCCGCTGAAAATGGCCGTCAGCGTGAGGCCGTTGATCGCGCCGTAGGCGAAGGCCTCC
>CAZWPV010000482.1:0-2610 GCA_964635485.1 uncultured Anaerolineales bacterium | reverse complement strand
ACAAGCTCAAACGCCTCTATCCGATTATATCAAAATCATCTTGAAAAGGTACTAGGGCGTTTTCGTACACATTCTCCAAGAAACCATAACCAAGTGTCCGATAGACTTTATAAAATGCTCCAATAATCTTCTCTGTCAGGTCAGCGTGCTTACCCAAGAACATAATACTCTCCTTCCGAATCTATCCGTGTTAGTCCGTGTTTTTCCGTGTCCTGCCTTATGCGCGCAGTTCCAAACTCTCTCCCTCGAACGTGATTCCCAGTGGTTCGATAACAACCTGCTTGAAACCTTCTTCTACTGTGCCTGCCTGATATGCCTTGATCCCAATCTGCTTCGAAATCGCGATAGCGTTGGCTGCGTCCTCTTGTGGTACGAATACCGCGAACCCGGCACCCATGTTGAGGCTGCTGTATGCCTCACGGGTGTCCAGGTTGGCCTGCTCGGCCATAAATTGTAGCACGGGCGGTACCGGGGGGATTTCGGTGATGCGGTAGGTGAATGCGCCCGGATGCCGCATCAGCTTACGCCAGCCGTGGCCGGTGATGTTGGCCAGGTAGCGCACCGTGACGCCTGCTTCGAACAGCGCCTCGGTGACGGGCGCGTAGATGACCGTGGGGTCGAGCAGCGCCTCGCCGTACATCCGCCCTTCGGAGATGCGCGTCGCATATCCCTCTGGCAATCGCTCTGCCAGCCTGCGCGCCAGCGTCAGCCCGTTGGCGTGGATGCCGCTGCTTTCCAGCAGGACGATGACATCGCCGGGCTGCAGGTCGTGGCCCAGTGTCAGCCGCTCCTTGGGCCGGATGATCCCTACGCAGGAGGCGGCCAGGTCGATAGCGCCAGATTCCACCACGCCGGAGAGGCTCGGCGTCTCTCCGCCGCCCCAGGCGACCCCGATGGCGTCACACGTCTGCCGCCAGCCTTCGACCAAATCGCACATGCGCTGCTCGTCGTCGAACCAATCCGACCCGCCCACGGCCCAGTAGGCGTGGATGCTCAATGGCTTTGCGCCGACGGTGATGATGTCGTTCACGGCGGTGGCGATGGTGTCCTGGGCGATGGCGTCGTAGTAGGTCTTGCCCGAGACTTTGCGCGTCTCGTCGGCCACCAGCGACTTTGTTCCTAGGCACTCGGTGATGGCAGCCAGGTAAAAGCCACCCACGTCGATGACGTAGGCCGACTCGCCCCGGCTGGCTTCGATCTCCTGAAAGCCTGCGGCGAGCAGGTTCCGCGCGGTCTCTTTGGCTGCCTTCTGGGCCATAACCTTCAGTGGGTCGATCTTGTCGTAGTCGACGCCCGATTGTTTGTAGGTGAGTTTCGCTCGTTCGCTCATTGTTGTTCCTCCATCAACGTGATGAACTCTTCGAAGAACGGCTTGGCGTCGTGCGGGCCGGGTGCGGCCTCGGGATGATACTGCACCGAAAAGGCCGGTAGATCCAGCAGCTCCATTCCCTCCAGCGTTCCATCGTTGAGCGAGAGATGCGTGATCAACACCTTGCCGAATCCCAACGGGCTCTCGCCCACCAGCGGCTCCTCCGGCAGCAGTTCGGCCATCGTCACTGTTTGGCTAGAAACCGGGTTTTTGCCAAGAACCCGGTTTCTTTCCAAGATTTCGGGCCGCGACGGAACGAACGCCGCATCCAGCGGCTCCCACGCGATCCCCAGGCTCGTCGGGTCGACGGCGAATCCGTGGTTCTGCGTGGTGATCAGAATCCGCTCGGCCCGAAAGTCGCGCACGGGATGGTTGATGCCCCGGTGGCCAAAGCGCATCTTGTACGTCTGGCCGCCCAGTGCCAACCCCAGGATCTGGTGGCCCAGGCAGATGCCCGCCAGCGGGATCTCCCGCTCCAGCACGCCGCGCACCAGTGAGACTGTCTCGTCCAGTGGCTCCGGATCGCCGGGGCCGTTGCACACAAAGACGCCGTCGGGGTTGAGGTCGAGCACCGTCTTGAGGTCGGCGTCGTAGGGCACGATGGTGACGGAGCAGCCGCAGTGCGCCAGTTCACGCGCGATGTTCTCCTTGTGCCCGCAGTCAATCATCACGACGTGGAAACGCGCGATTTGCGATTTGCGATTTGCGATTTGCGATGGGCTGACTTTTTTCGCCAGATTCAATCCCAACATCTGAGGGCTCTGGCGCGCCCGCTGGACGAGGCTCTCCGGGTCGAGGTCGACGGTCGAGATGGCGCCACGCTGCGCACCATGCGTGCGCAGGTGGCGCGTCAGCTTGCGTGTGTCCACGCCCTCGATAGCGACGACGCCTGCGCTTTCAAGGTACTCGGGAAAGGATTGGGTCGCCCTTTGATTGAAGGGCTCCTGTACGGCGCGGTGGACGATGTACCCGGCGACCTGGATCTGCCCCGACTCGATGTCGTCGGGGTTGACGCCATAGATGCCGATCTCGGGGTAGGTCATCACCACGATCTGGCCGCAGTAGGAGGGGTCGGTGAGCACCTCTTGGTAGCCCGTCATGCCGGTGTTGAACACCAGTTCGCCAAAGGTCTCACCGGCATGCCCGACGCTCTTGCCCCAAAAGATCGTGCCGTCTTCCAAAACGAGAAGCGCGGTCTTGGGTTCCCCCGTCATAATCTCAAATCTCCAATCTCGCTTTTT
>CAZWPV010000481.1:0-2618 GCA_964635485.1 uncultured Anaerolineales bacterium | reverse complement strand
TCAATCCCTCGGTCGGGATTCTGGTTGTTGAAGCGGGCAGGGCTTTAGATCGATGAGCCCACCGATGAAGGGTTTCAATCCCTCGGTCGGGATTCTGGTTGTTGAAGCTGCTCACACACCTATAGGGACAGCGCCCCACTGGACGCTATCTACGATCACTTTTTGCGTCCTCACGCCCCACAGAGGGCTTGTTTTCACGTCTTTTCTACCCACTTTACCCCACCTCCTTCCATCCCGCGAGACCCTACCGTCAGTAAAGGAGAGTTATACCCTATCGCCGGAGTCACTGTTTCTTGCCGCTGCCCGGTTCCTCTATATGAACCGTTTCATCCACCCATTCACCCTCACATATGGTGGACCACGTTTGCCGCTCACGCCGCGAGCGCCCACCGGGCCAACAAAGAGTGCTTCACCGCTCGCAGACTTTCAATCGCTCAAAAAGCGCGTTCTCCGACGCGCATCTGCTATCTCAAACGATAAAAACGTTCTTCTCAGCCGGCTTGTCCGACCCTACCGTCTCTACCTTGGACACGCAGGCTGCACAGAGAGGATAAAACCTCACGCTATCCTCTCCCGCCTCCAGGATCTTGTCCAACTTGCCGTGCAGCGCCAACAGTTCCTTGTCCGTGAGGTAACACTCGAAAAGGCTGTACTGAGTCCACTGCCCGAACCCGCACAGCGTCTTGTGAACCTTGGTCCGCCGGCGGTCGCTGGGAATATCATAGGCAATGATGTAAAGGGTCCGATCCGGCTTGCCGCGTTTCATCTTACTACAAACGGCTTGAATTGACCAATCTCGCCCGTGAGCCACTTGGCGACCAGCCGCACCTCCAGTTCCAGACTGCGACGATAGGTAGCCTTGTAATCAAAGACCGGGTGCTGAATCGTGGTATCCAGCCGTTCCTCGAACTTTGTGAGGAACGTGCGTCTCCCCGCATCGGTCAGCCGCCAGGCCCCCAATTCCTCCTGAAAATCCTCCTCCGAAAGCATGCCATTATTAAGCAGTGTCAGCACGACTGAATCTGCAACCAGGGAACGAAAGGACTCCATGACGTCCAGCGCCAGCGCCGGCTTGCCGTATTGCGACGAGTGGAGAAAGCCCACGTAAGGATCGAGGCCCACGATACTGACCGCCGATGCGACCTGGTTCATCAGCAACACGTAGCCGAACGAGAGCAAGGCATTCACAGGATCGCGTGGCGGGCGGCGCTGGCGCCGTTCAAAGCTCCAATCGCCCTTCAGGAGTCTGCCAAAGACACCAAAGTAAAACGCTGTTCCTGCTCCTTCCAAACCCAGGATCGTGCCCTGCACTGTATCGGCCTGCGGATGCGCCGGGTCTGGAGGTTCGGCGGCTAGACCCAAATCCAATGCATCCAACTGGTCCAGTACGCCCTTGATCGACTCCGCCGCCTGAGCAATCTCTGGGTCGTCTCGCTTGCGGTTGGCTCGCAGGAGCATGGCGCGCATGTTGGCCAACTTGCCACATACAAAGGCCCTGGCCAGCATCGCTGAGCGCACCGGATCGCTGTGCGCCTTGTGCTGCTCCAGCCGGATCAAACTGTTCTTGCCCATCGGCGGAGCCAACCGTCCTCGAAAGCGACCATAGTAGGAACAAAAGCAGACGTCAGCCTTTTGCTCCAATAGCGCCGCCAGGGCCGGACTGGTCACCGTCACGTCGCCGTAGACGACGACCTGGGTAACCTTGGTGAGGGGCACGCGCACCTTGCGCTTTGGCGTTTCGCGTTCCTTGTCCTCCGGGATGCGCACAACCAGTGTGTCGCCATCTTTCTTGACCAGCGAACGCGGTTCGGTCAGATAGAGTGTGGCCATACCATCCTCCCACGTCTGAAGCTGCGCCATCAGACGGCTTCCTTTGCCAGCAGCAAGACCTCGCGAGGCAGGCAGATGTCCTCCAACGAGCAATCGTGGCACTTGCTGCGCCGCTCGATGGGCGGCGGCATGCGTCCCATCTTCAGCAACTCGAAGGCACGCGCCACTGCTTCCTCGGTGCGGGCTCTCAACTCAGGCGTGAACACCACCTCCACCCGCCGCCGCGAACGCCAGTAAAAGATTTCGCCGCGTTCTACCTGACCCCCTGTGCGTTCCTCCAGGCACATCGCCTGGGCGCACAACTGAACGTGGTCGTTGAGCCAGCGCCCCATCCGCCCGTGCTTGTATTCCACCGGCGTCAACTCCCCCACCCGCTCCTCCACCATGTCGGCAAAACCCGCCACCCGCAGGCGGTCCGACCACAGGTAGACCCGCCGGCGTATGACGGTCTCACCATCGCGCTCGATGCCGCCCGTGTGAACGCGCTCGTGCTGCTGGGTGCCCTCCAAAACGGGAGCGTTGATCGCCATCTCGCCGTGGACGAACATCAGCCAGAAGCGACGCTCGCAGTATTCGAGCTGGTTGAGCATCGAGATCGGAAGATAGTCAGGCAGTTCTATCATCGGCTCCTACCCGGCGGCATTGGCCCATACCCATCGTCGTCTTCATCCCCACGCCAGCGTAAAAAGCAAAATCCGCCAGGGCGTTTAGCTGGCACTGCGCCGCTTCGTTCGCGGCCATCAGTCCATAGGTGATCCGGCCGACAAAGCCCACCTGCCTGGCGCGCC
>CAZWPV010000480.1:0-2619 GCA_964635485.1 uncultured Anaerolineales bacterium | reverse complement strand
CGGGCGGCTACGGCGCGTCCCGTCCCGGTCCTCGATGTCGTCGTGGATGAGGGTAAAGTTGTGCATGATCTCGATGGCCGCGCCGGCGGGAAGCGCCCGCTCCCAATCGCCGCCGCAGGCCTCACAACTCAACAAGCAGAGGACGGGACGCACGCGCTTTCCGCTTCTGGCCTCACAGGGTTTGAAGTCGGCATCAGCCCACCCCAGATGGTAGCGCATCATGCCAAAGAAATTCTCGTGCCGTGAGCTAGAAGCCCTGACGATGGCCTGCATCTCCGCCTCGATAGGAGGCAGGAAACGATCAAAATAGGCTTGGAGGGATAACGCGCTAGACGTCGGCTGCCTGACACTCACTACGGATCGCTCCAGACACTTCAAGCCGCCATCATCCCAAGTGGCCGTTGCTGAGGATGATCTCCCGAGCCGCTTCGACGTCTACCTTCGTGTCAACACAACCATCCTGCAAAAGTGGAAATACGACAACAGTCGGCGGGCCGGCCTCCCAATCCATCTGGGCTATGGCCTCCAATCCTTCCTCAAGCTCTTTTTCGCAAGCGATCGCGACCACACCGGCAGGCTGGCGTTCGGCCAAAAAGCGCACCGCCAATCGGCCGCCGGGAGCGACGCACACGCCACCGTAACCAACCTTGAGGGCAGCAGTGCGCAGACGATAAATGGGGCAGTCGACGAGCGTGCAGTCGGTGCAATCGAGCCCCTGCTTGGTCATCTTGCCAGGGCAATCCTGGCTCGGACGCAGACAGTGCGGCAGCAGTAACACGCGCTGCGAAAAAGGAACGCTGGCGACACTATCTGCAGCAATATGCTTAGTCACAGGTCGATCTCCTTTATTCCAAAGAGTTAGGTAAACGAGTTCACCATTTACTACAGAAAACCACCGACGCCATCAAGCTATGACACGGCAGTGATGGGAACACACCGCAAAGCAGCGATGTCAACGGCTCCCGCAGCAAACATGGTGACACGCAACTGGGTCACAAGCACGGTAACAAGATCTGCAACGGCAGCAGCCGACTCATTGGCGGCGTGCAAAAAAGCACCCGCGACGCCACACGCATCTGCACCAAGGGCAATCGCCTTGGCCATCTGGACACCGTCGCGGATGCCGCCGCTGGCGAGAATGGGCAACTCGGGTACAGCCCGGCGGGCCATCAATAGGCTCTCGGCCGTGGGAATACCCCAGTCTGCAAAGGCTGCCGCCACCTGGCGCTTACAGTCGGTGACCGCGCGATACATCTCCACCTGGCTCCACGAACTGCCTCCGGCACCGGCGACGTCAATCGCCGCCACGCCAGCATTGGCCAACTGGCGAGCCACCTGCTCCGAGACGCCCCACCCCACCTCTTTCACCACCACGGGCACTTCTAATGCACGGCAGACGACCTCGATCCTGGAAAGCAGTCCGCCGAAGCGCGTCTGCCCCTCAGGTTGAAGCGCCTCCTGCAGCGAGTTAAGATGCAGAATGAGACCATCTGCCTCGATCATCTCGACGGCACGGCGACATTCGTCGAGGCCATAACCATAGTTCAGTTGTATTGCCCCCAGGTTAGCCAGGAGAAGGATGTCGGGAGCCCAGCGGCGCACACGGAACGTATCTTCCAAGGACGGGTCTTCGATGGCGGCGCGCTGAGACCCCACTCCCATTCCTATCCCAGCAGCCTGGGCCGCCTCTGCCAACCTTTGATTGAGCAGGCTCGCCTCCGGCGTGCCGCCCGTCATCGAAGAGATTATGAGAGGAGCCGCCAGGCGCTTGCCCAGTAACTTGGTGGAGATGTCTACATCTTCGAGATCAAACTCCGGCAACGCACAGTGGACAAAGCGATAGCGCTCAAAGCCGGTAGATACATCCCTAAAGCCAACGTCGTTCTGCAGGTTGATGCGAATGTGATCCGATTTACGTTGCTGGTGCATGCACTCCTAGCCTAAAGAAACAGCAACCAAAAAGAGCATTGGGGGTAAAGGTTCTCGCACAAAAACAAGCGCTCTTCCGGTTAGGCCCTTACGTAACCTGGGGTGTCTCTCAGTGTTCTTTGTAACAGGCTACATGATAACGGCAGTAGGGATGGTTGTCAACCTGCAGTTGACAAGCATTGTCGATCCACGGTTGACAAACACCGTCAACCCACAGTTGACAAACTTGTAGCTGTGTGTAGAATATTACAGTATTCACTCCAACCTAGAAAATTAAAGGGAGGTTAAAGACCAATGTCAGATTCAGATACTTTTGAACGCATCAAGAAAATCATTGTCGATCTTTTTGGCGTGGACGAAGATCAGGTCACGATGGAGGCTCGCTTTCGCGAGGATCTAGAGGCAGATTCCCTGGACCTCGTCGAGTTGATTATGGCACTCGAGGAAGAGTTCGACGGCCAGATTTCTGACGAAGAAGCTCAACAGATCACGACGGTCGGCCAAGCGGTCGCCTACGTCGAAGAGCACATGCTATCCTAGCTACAAATTTTATGTGTAACCCACGCAAAGCAAAAGGCTGCCGGAACCTCGGTAGCCTTTTGCTATTGACATGTATGCACCACACCGGAGATAAGATGTGACTTCCTCTCCCCGCTAAAGCGGGGAGCATCCCGCGACCTCAGCCCGTTC
>CAZWPV010000479.1:0-2632 GCA_964635485.1 uncultured Anaerolineales bacterium | reverse complement strand
GCCTACCAGCAGGCCTACGAGATGTGGTGGTTCAAGAAGGCGCTGCTGGAGCTGGGCCAAAGCCCTGGCTTTCTGCGCTGGATCTATTTTCCCGATGGCGCCGACTACCCGCTGCTGCTGACCTATTTCACCACCTACGTGTTTGGCGTTCCCTTTCTGCTTTTTCTCTCGCCGGTCGCCACCTATAACGTCGTCTTCCTACTGACCTTCTTCCTCAGCGGCCTGAGCGCCTACGCGCTGTGTGCCTACCTGACGCAGAACCGTTGGGCCGGGCTGTTGGGCGGGATCGTGTACGCCTTCTTCCCCGGGCGGATGGCGCACGCGCTGGCCGGCCACATGGAACTGATCGCCACGTATCTTTTCCCCCTGTACCTGCTGCTGCTCATCAGGACGGCGCGCAAGCCCAAGGCCGTGACGGCGGTGCTGTGCGGATTGACGCTGGGTGCCTCGCTGCTGGTGCAACCGCTGTTCATCCCCTTTCTCCTCGTGCCTTTCACCGCCGTTTGGCTGCTGTGCGAGGTGTTCCTATCGAAGCGTGAGATCGAGCGCAGGGCGTGGATCGCACTGGCGGGCGCGTTGGCCCTCGGCGTGGCTATCGCCGCGCCGTTCTTCTGGCCGGTGTTGAGCCAGCAGACGACGGGAGAAGGCGCATACCTGGAAGGCATCGGCACGGTCAGCTTTTCCGCCGACCTGCTGGGCATCGTCGCGCCGTCGCCGCTGAACCCCGTGCTGGCCGGGCTGGGGATCGTGCCCCCCTACGTGCGGCGCGTCGCGCCCGACGACTGGCGCATCGCCGAGCTGCTGACCTACGCGGGCCTCGCCCCGCTGGCGCTGGGGATACTCTCGGTTGTGAAGCAGCGCCGCCGGGTGGCGGCCTGGACACTGGTCGCCATCGTCGCGGCGGTGCTTTCTCTGGGACCAGTGCTCAAGGTGAACGGCGAAATCGTTTCCTTTGCGATAGAAGACGTTGGCGGCAGCACGGAGGTCATCGTGGCGCTGCCCTACGCACTGCTGGCCAACCTGCCGCTGCTCTCCCTCAACCGCGCCCCGGCGCGCATCAACGCCACGCTGATGCTGGCGCTGGCCGTGCTCTCCGCCCACGGCCTGGCGTGGCTGCTTGAGCGCGTTCGTCATAGGTGGCAAGTGGCGCTGGCCGGGGCTCTGTGTGCGTTCACCCTCGTCGAGCTGTGCGTCGTCTGGCCCTTTCCTACGATGCCAATACGGACACCCGCCTACCTGGCGGAAATCGCCGATAGCGCCAACGAGGGTGCGGTGTTGAACCTGCCCATCGCCGCCGGGCACGTCAAGCAGCTCTCGATCTTTCAGCAGACGATCCACGAGCAACCGGTGTTCGATAGCTGGTTCCAGCGTGACCTGCCCGTGTTCCCGAACGTGGCCGATTTCCTCGACGGCCTGTTGATCCCCGAGACCGAAGAGGACATCGTGCCGACGCCTGCTGTGGGCCAGCGCGCCGCCGTCGCCCGGGCCGAGGGAGCGGGTTACGTCTTCCTGCACACGCCCTACGTGGGCGCCCCCGAAGCCAAGATGCGACTGCTGGAGGCCGAGTTCGGCCCGCCGCGCTCCACCGAGCAGGATATCGCCATCTACGAGGTCGCGCCGGGGCCGGCGACCGTGAGCAACCTGGTGTACGTGGTGCCGAACAACGACTGGCGCTCCGTCGAGCGCGGCTGGCACTATGTCGAGGAGTGGGCCGGGCGGCAGGCGCGCTGGATGGCGGCCTCGGCGGAGCTTTACATCTACTCGCCCGACCGGCGGGAAGGAGCGCTCCAGTTCCAGGCGCTGCCCTTCGCCACCCCGCAGCGGCTACAGATCGAGGTCAACCGAGAGCCGCTCGCCCCGCTGGTGATCGGCGATTGGATCACGGTCACCACGCCGAGCGTCATCCTGCAGCCGGGCCTGAACCAGATCAGCCTGCGCGCCCTCGACGGCTGCACGGTCTACGCCGGCGACCCGCGCTGCGGCGGGGTCACGCGGGGCGTGGCGGGCGAGGACGCGGGCTGCTCGCGCTACATCCAGGGCGAGCGCTGCCTGAGCATGCTGTTCCAGGACGTGCGCTTCGTGGACGTCGCCTCCGCCAGCCAGCCGTTGAACATTGACATCGGCGATCAAATCCGCCTGCTGGGCTACAACCTCCTCCCCCCTCCCAGGGGGGAGCTAGAGGGGGGTCACTCTCTCTCCCTCACCCTCCACTGGCAGGCGCTGCGTCCCCCCAAGGACGATTACACCATCTTTGCCCACGTGCTCGATTCGGAGGGAAATCTGGTGGCCCAGCACGACGCTCCGCCGCTGGATGGCCTCTACCCCACGTCGGAATGGATCGTGGGGGACGTCTTCACCCAGCGAATCGAACTAGAGGTTCCGCCGGGTGAGTACGACCTGGTGGTGGGGATGTACTCCTATCCCGACATCGTGCGCCTGCCCGTCGCCGGAGAGCGGCCCTACGCCCAGGACGGGCTGGTGTGGCTGCAAAGCGTCGAGATCGAGTAGGTTGGACGGTGGTTTTGCTCTCCGAAAACAACCGCGCGGATTCCTCCCTCCCACCTAACCTCCCCCACCGGGGGGGAGAGGGACCAACTGCACCCCTCCCTCGGTGGGAGGGGTGGGGGGAGGG
>CAZWPV010000478.1:1569-2638 GCA_964635485.1 uncultured Anaerolineales bacterium | reverse complement strand
TTTGTGAATCTCCGCGGCACCTGCAGGACGAATAGGCTCAGTCGGCGTGTACACGCCAAGTGCCCGCATGCGGTCGGCCGCGATGAAGGCCTGTACATCCGTCCACATCACACCCAGAGAGGCCGCTTGTTCGATCACGCTCATGTCTGCATTCGGCGACAGGATGACAATACTGTAGTCGCCGTTGGCCACGGCGAACCTCACCGCTTCCACCTCATCTATCGAAACCGCCAGCTCCAGGCCGATGATCTTGCCATCCAGGTACGGCTCCTCACCGGGTTCACCCGTGTAGCTCGGATTGGGCTGCTGCTCCCGCCGGACGCCGATCACCACGGCCGCGTTCACTATCTTCTTGGCCAAGGGCAGCGCCACCTCAGGTGCCTGAGCCTGCTCAGTAGGCTCAAAGTCGATGATGATGGGCTCCTCGGAGCCTCCCGAACTGCCAGAAGGTACCCTGGTCGGCGGCACCTCCACACCCGGCAGCGGCTCCAGCGTGGGGACCGACGACAGCGCTTCCTCCTCATCATCAACCGATCCCACCGGGAGCATGCTACCATCTGGTCCAATCACAAAGCCGGGAGGCGCGGATCTGCTGGTCACCCCACTGTCCCCAGCGTAGGCAGCGGATCGCTCGAGCATGTTCCCCTCGCCGACCGACCACACGATGGCCACAAAGTCACCGACCATCACGGCGTCAGGAATGCTCGTTTCCTCAGCCGGGACCACCATCGCTACCTTGTTGGGGTCCTCGAGCACCAAGGCCAGGCGGCGCTGAGCCATCACGTTCCCCTCTGCGACTACATCGTAGTGCATCAAGGGCTGACCGGGATACAGTTGCCGAGTCACCACCTTGCCCAAGTACTGCTCGAGCTGGGAACTCAGTACATACTGCTCGACAACCTGAGCACTCACCTGCTGCGGATCGACCCCCAGCATATGCTCTTGGAGGACCTCGCCAGCTTGGATGTCCTTCACCACCACTACCACTGGGTAGGGGCTTGGGTTCATCATTGAACCCAGCAGCAGAAGGCCGACGAACGCCCCCGCCGCCAAGGCAATACCGAATATC
>CAZWPV010000478.1:0-1559 GCA_964635485.1 uncultured Anaerolineales bacterium | reverse complement strand
CGTCACGCTTCGCTTCATGTTCTTCCTCCCAAAATAGTCTTACGCAGTATCAGGTCATCCACACGCCGGTTTGGGAACATTCTCTTTTCTCTTGCGGCACGTAGACTACTCTTCCCGGTCGGTGTATCAGGCGCAACCGATTCACCGACACACCATAGTTGCTGTTGAAATCGAACCGACATTTGACCATATTGTGGGAGGGCACGAAACTGCGCACTGTCCCGATGTGCCGTCCCCCATCACGTCGTTCCCAGCACACCACGTCAAAATGACGCAAGCCCGCATACCCATCCCAGTGGCGTAGGTTGTACATATCTCGTCGCCTGCGCCTGGCGACGACATAGTACTCGTCCCCCTCGTCCACGAACGATTCGGATACCACCGCCATACTGATGGCATCGTTGGCATGTGACTTAGCCAAGCCCAGCCGTTTTCGCATCTCGGACGTTTGCCAGCCAAAGACAACCTCGACTGGCGCAACCCGCTCTAGTTCAGCCTCGATGTACGTCTTGCCCGTTTGCAGGTGCGCTGGGTACTTGAATATCTTCCCACTCACCCCTGGATACCCGAACTCGGCAGCGGTCTGATCGCCCTTGGCCCGGTTGCAGAGCTCGCAGGCACACACCAGGTTGCGCCAGGCACTCGTTCCGCCCCGCGACCTGGGGATCACGTGGTCCACCTCTGCCACCACACCCATTCCGATGCAGTCCACGCCACAGTATTGGCACTCGTACCTGTCACGCCACAACACGGCCTTTTTCCTGTTCTCGAAGCCACTGTTCGGTCCCTCGTGATAGTCCGCCACTTTTTCGTCCCACAGCGCGCGGGTGTCAAACTGCCCTTCCTCGTACGCGATACGGCTGATAGGCGCTATCTCCGACAGATCCCGCACTACGCGCAACACGTTGTCCTTGCGCACCCGAATCGATGGTGGAATCCACCCTTCCCTGTTTCCCCGCCGGCTGCGCGGCTGCCGGTGACGCAGCCGCGAACGCCTGCCTCGCCTGCGCGATTGCCGGTGCTCCAGATGGCGTTTGGTGTCCCCTCGCAACGCCACCTCAGCTTTGAACACCACTACATCCTGTGTCGTGTTGTGGGCCACGATCGCTACTCCGGCCACTCTGGCTCCGTCATCGACTCCCAGCGAATGCTCCTGAACGACGGGATTCTCGACCGTGTACGTGAGTTGGATGGTTAGTGGATTCTGCTTCACCAGTTTCGCCTTGCCCTTGCGTATCAGGTAGCCAGCTCGACCGACCTTGGTCGTGCCCAACGGCTGTCCGTCGCCATTGAGCACAAACGCGCGTTCTTGTTCAAGCATTCCTGCTTACCTCACTTTCGTGGCTTGGTACACCTCGGGAAACTGACCGCTTCACCCCCACACTGGGGATGCTCTCCGCGAGACCAGGCTGGTGTGACACCCGGCCGTACTTTCGGCGGTTCAGATAGCGGGCGTGGCCTGTTTCCAGACCGACGTTCAGCGCTAGCAGACACCCTACTTTCCCGCTTTCCCTTGAAGCCCCACGCGATTTGATACGCCCTAACATTGAATGCTACCA
>CAZWPV010000477.1:0-2646 GCA_964635485.1 uncultured Anaerolineales bacterium | reverse complement strand
ACGTCTCTATCGCCGGGAACGTCTACCAGGACCTGCGCCAGGTCGAGGCGCTGAGCCGGGAGACGGCGTGGGTGCAGAGCGGCCTCCTCGCGCCCTACGTCCTGCTGTCGGAGTTGAATGTGGTCACGAAAGAAGGGTGATATCGAAATGGCAGGAGAGACGATTCTAGTCGTAGACGACGAGGCCCACATCATCGAGCTGGCGGCGCTCTACCTGGAACAAGAGGGTTTCCGGGTCGAGTCGGCGGGGGATGGCGCTGCCGCCCTGGAGATGATCGCCCGCCAGCCCCCGGCGCTGATGGTGCTCGACCTGATGCTGCCGGAGGTCGATGGCTGGGAGGTGTGCCGCCGCGTGCGCGCAGGCAAGGCCGCGCCCGATCTGCCCATCATCATGCTCACCGCCCGCGACGAGGACGTGGACAAGATCGTGGGTCTGGAGCTGGGCGCCGACGACTATATGACCAAGCCCTTCAACCCGCGCGAGTTGGTGGCGCGCGTCAAGGCCATCCTGCGCCGCGCCCGGCCCGCCGTGCGCGCCGAGGCCCCCATCCACGTGGGCGACGTGACCATCGACCCAGCCCGCCGCGAGGCGATCATCGCCGGAAAGACCGTGGAGCTACGGCCCAAGGAGTTCGACCTGCTGGCGACGCTGGCCGAGCACCGCGGTCTGGTGCTCAGCCGGGAAAAGCTGCTGGAGATCGTGTGGGGGTACGACTTTTACGGCGAGACGCGCACCGTGGACGTGCATATCGCCCACCTGCGCAAGCGGCTGGCCGAGTCGAACGTCGAGATCGAGACGGTGTTGAGTGTGGGGTACAAGCTGGTGGCATGATGCGCCTCCATCATCTCAACTGCGGGACGATCAACCCTCCAGGAGGGGTCGCCCTCATCGGCACCGGCGGGCCGCTTACCCGCGCGCCCGGCGTGACCCACTGCCTGCTGGCCGAGACGGACGACGGCCTCCTGCTGGTCGATACTGGCTTTGGCCTGCTCGATTGCCTCGCCCCCAAGTTTTTCATGCGGCTGATGATCTCCATATCCGGTTGGCCGCGCGACCCGCAGGAGACAGCGGTCAGGCAGGTCGAGCAGTTGGGCTACGAGCGAAAAGACGTGCGCCACATCGCCCTCACCCACTTCCACTACGATCACGCCGGCGGGCTGCCGGATTTTCCTCACGCCAAGGTGCACATCTACCAGGCGGAATACGAGGCGGTCACGCAGCCGCAGGACATGTACGAGCGCTACCCCTATCGCCGTGAACACTGGGCACACGGCCCTGATTGGATCGTGCATCCGCTGGCGGGAGATCGCTGGTTCGATTTTGACTGCACGCCGCTGGTCGATCTCGGCCCGGTGGCGTTCTGCTTCGTGCCGCTGACCGGCCACACCCGCGGTCACAGCGCCGTCGCCCTGCGCCTGGCTGACGGCTGGCTGCTCCACTGCGGCGATGCCTACACCTTCCACGGCGAAGTTGACTTGCAAAACCCAACCCCGCCGCCCTACCAGCGCACCATCCGCCCGCTCATCAATCTCAATCGGGCCATGCGCCCTATCGGCAAGCACTCGCCACGCCTGCGGGCGCTGTTGCGCGCTCACGGAGACGAGGTACAATTAGCCTGTTCCCACGACCCGCACGATCTCGACAAGTTTGAGTCGATTAGGATTGAACCTCCCGCAGGCTCTTTGCACGGCGCGAATGGTGTGTAGGAGACACCTTATAAGCTATTTTCACCGCCAAGTAGCGCGCAACCTGCGGGAGGTTGGCAAACCGTCAGGTACAATTGATCATTGTGCAACTGGTCATTGCTATTCACCATGTTCCGTAGCTTGAACACCCGCCTGCTCATATCTTACATCCTCGTCATCCTCGTCTGCCTCACGCTCGTAGGGATGGGACTCTTTCTATTCGTGCGCGCCAGCGCCCTGTGGAACCGTCCGACCCACCAGCGCCTGGAGGAGGCCGAGCGCGAGACGATGCAACTGCTGCTTCAGGGGGAGCCTCTACGAGAGCTGACGCGGGATCAGGTGCAGGGTTTTCTAATCCAGGCGGCCACAGAACACCGGGTACGCATCCTCCTGCTGGATAACAGAGGAACGGTCAGGTTCGATACCGACGGCGAATGGATCGGGCAGGACTTGCAAACGCTCCGCCCGCAGCCTAAGAACCCACCCCTCCAACGTTCACAGGGCACATTCACCGCGCCCGATGGGCAACAGTGGCTCTTCATCGCCCAGGTGCTGCCGGGTATCGAGGGGCAGCGCCAGACGCTGGTCTTTACCTCGCGCCCGATCCGGTTGCTGGCGCTGGCCTGGTTCGCCGATAACCTGATGCGACCACTGGTGCAGGCAGGCATCATCGCCCTGGTGCTCTCCATCCTGCTGGCGCTCCTCATCAGGCGCTCCGTCTCCAAGCCGCTAAAGCGAGTGGCGAGCGCGGCGGAGGCCATCGCCCGCGGCGAGAGCGGCACGCGCGCGCCCGTCTCCGGTCCCACCGAGGTGCGCGCGCTGGCCCGCTCCTTCAACCAGATGGCCGATCAGGTCGAGGCGGCGCAGCAATCGCAGCGCGATTTCGTGGCCAACGTCTCCCACGAACTCAAGACCCCCCTCACCTCCATCCAGGGCTTTTCCCAGGCGCTGCTCGACGGCA
>CAZWPV010000476.1:0-2650 GCA_964635485.1 uncultured Anaerolineales bacterium | reverse complement strand
CCCAGCACGTTGACCTGCGCGTCGTGCACCGGATCGTCGGTCGAGAGCTTGACGCTGTGCTGCGCCGCCAGGTGGCAGACCGCTTCCGGGCGCTGTTCCTCAAAGATGCCCGCCAGCGCCAGATCGCGGACATCGATTTTGTAGAACGTGGCCTGCGGGTGCACGTTCTCCATTCGTCCGCCGCCGTGTTTCCACAGGTTATCCACGATGGATACCCGGTGTCCCGCCTCGATCAACACGTCGACGACGTGCGAGCCGATAAAGCCAGCGCCCCCTGTGACGAGTACTCTCAACTTTAACCTCCTTGGTTGGTCTATGCTGCGATTGCCTGAAATAGGCCAGAGTCCTTGGTGATGTGGATCCTGCCGTGCGCGGCGATCTCCTGTTCTACGTATGTGATGAGCGCGGCCAGTCGGTCATCTGTGAAAACCGACCTGGCCTCTATCATCGACATCACGTAGGCAACCAGTGGCTCGGCCTTCGTGATCTCCAGATCGTCCTCGTACCTGTGCAGTGTGATCTCGGAGAACCACGGCGCGAGCTGCGCTGCGCCGTTCTCCAGCGTGAACGATGGGACGACGTGTTTGAATTTGCCCTCGGGGTCGAATCGGCCGATCATCTCGAAGAGTTCCCGCGTGTGCGTCTCGCCTACCGTGGAAGTGTAGAGCTTGCCGCCGGGCCGCAGGACGCGCCGCATCTCTGCGAGCGCCTTTGCTCTGTCCGGTACGTGGTAGAGCATGTGGTTGGCAATCACGACGTCGAAACTGGCGTCGTCATACGGAATCGTCTGCGCATCCACGGCGTCGAACGTGAAAGGCCGTCCGCTGTCGCGCAGGTTTTCCTGCGCCTGCTCTACCATCCCCGGCGAAAAGTCGGTCAGTGTGATTTCCCATCCGGCGGGGATGCGATCCAGATTCTCACCCCACAGATTTGCCGGGCCGCAGCCTAGGTCGAGGATG
Organism: uncultured Anaerolineales bacterium; assembly: GCA_964635485.1. GTDB lineage: Bacteria > Chloroflexota > Anaerolineae > B4-G1 > B4-G1 > JAFGED01. The sequence continues at coordinate 1,691 of CAZWPV010000476.1, read as the reverse complement.
CGGCACGCCGGCGGTAGGGTGAGTTGATCGAACATCCAGCGCAGCCAGCCGTACTTGTTGGTGCTAAAGCGGCGGTGAAGCTGGATGCGCGCATCGAGGTTGGAGGCGTTCTTGTATTGATCGGTCAGGAGAAATTCCTGGTCTGATAGCTTGCTCATTGCGATTGCTCGTTGAGCGCCAATATCCACGCCGCCTTGTCGATCTTGGGCGGCTGGTAGGCGGCGAACTTTTGCAGTAGCCCGTCGGGGTCCTCGTCGACCAGCACCATCGCGCGGTATTCCGATTTGACGAATTGCTGCTCGACCGCGTGATCCAGGAAGGCGATCAACTGGTCGTAGTAGCCGCACACGTTCAGGAAGCCACAGGGCTTGTGGTGCAAACCGAGTTGTGCCCAGGTCAGGGCCTCGAAAAACTCCTCGAACGTGCCGAGACCGCCGGGCAGGGCGATGAACCCGTCAGAAAGCTCCACCATACGCGCCTTGCGCTCGTGCATCGAGCCGACGACTTGTAGGTCGGTCAGCCCGATGAAGGCGACCTCCTTTTTGACCAGTTGTTCCGGGATGACGCCGGTGACCTTGCCGCCCGCTTCGAGAACGGCGCTGGCAAGTTGTCCCATCGTGCCGACTTTTGCGCCGCCGTAGACGAGGCCGATGCCCCTGCTTGCCAGCGTGTGTCCTAGCCGCCTGGCCGCTTGGACGTACTCCGGCCTCCCGCCTGGGCTTGAGCCACAGAAAACACAGATTCTCTTCATCAAATTAGAAATCACCCCTACGGTTTTCTGGCGCCGATGACCGCCTCTCCCATATCTTGCCAGTGGAAGGCGACCTGCTCGAATCCGCACGCCTGTAAGGTCTCGACGTGGAACTGCCGCGGCAGGCCGTTGTCGGTGCCCTCCCAGATTTCCTCCTCGCTGCGGTCCAGTTTTTGCCCCATGGCCTGCTCCAGTTCACGCCAGAATTCGTCCCAATCGTCGGCTCCGACCACGTGGAAGGCGCTCTGCTGATTCACGTGCAGCAGCTCGCGGTAGCGAGCCTGGACGTCGGGGTCGTTGCTGGCCATGTGGTCCGAGTTAAAGAATTGGCCGCCGGGCTTGAGTGCCCGGTAGATGCGCTGGTACAGGCGTTTCATGTTCTTCTCGCTCAGCCAGTGGAGCATGGTGGAGGATACGATTAGGTCGAACGTTTCCTCGTAAGGCTCCCACCAGCCAGACTGGCGTAGGTCGGCCTGCACGAACTGGATGTGATCGGTTTCAGCCACGCCTTGCCCTATCGCCAGCATCACCGGGTCGAAGTCGGCGGCCACGATGCGCGCGTTGGGATAGTGTCGCAGGGCGCGCAAGCTGAGCGCCCCCGGTCCGCAACCCAGGTCGAGGATGTGCACCTCGTCCTCGCGCGGCAAGTCGGCCAGCTTGAGCATCAGGTCGAAGCGGTATGGCCGGTGGGGGACGTAGCAGTTCTGCATCGCCTCCCATCGGGCGAACCAGTGTTGCCAGTCGAGTTTCTCCATAGCTCACCAACCTTTCAGGAGGAGGGTAATACCTCGGCTACTTTTTCTACCACCGTATCCACGTCTTTTTCGTCAATCACCAGTGGCGGCAGGAAGCGCATCACCGTCGAGCCGGCATTCAACGCCAGCACGCCCTCCTCGGCCAGTTGGGCCAGGTAGGAGGCCGATGGCTGCTTCAGCTCGAT
>CAZWPV010000475.1:0-2652 GCA_964635485.1 uncultured Anaerolineales bacterium | reverse complement strand
GTGCCCCATTTGAAGGAGCCTAGAGCCAGAGAATCGGCGACCTGAGTGGCCGCGTTTCCCACAAATACTGCTACGGCCCCTTCTTTCTGCGGATTGCCTTTCTCCAGTTCGTCGGCCAGCACGATGCCGTCGCGAGCCGTGATCACGACTCCCTCCACGCTATCGATCTGTTTGAGTGCCTTGGCTAAATCTTCGAGCATGTCACTTGTAACCCCTTTCTCGTACGTTGTATCACTTGCCGCCCCGATCTCCTCCAGGTCATCCAGTACGTCCAATCCCGCCGATTGCTCGTCCAGGCGGCGCATACCTTCTAAGAGAAGACCCGACCAGCCTGTGGTTATCGTGCGTTCGGATGCCGGGATGCCCATCTCCAATTCGAATTCTCCGTCCTCCCAACCCAGCAACTCGTAGACGGCCTCTTCTCCAATCTTGGAACCTAGTTCCGCGTGCACGACCTCGCCATCTGCGAAGTAGACGCTTCCTTCCTGTCCGCCATGCCTGATCCTCAAGCGCGCCTGGTTGAGCTCGGTGCAGTTGATCTGAAAGATGCTGGCCAGGCTCATCGTGTGCAGGTTCCCTCGCACGGTAGTGCCGGTTTCCTGTTCCAGGATGGTGCGTACCGTGGCGACCAAAGACTTGGTGTCCAGTGGTTTCTCCAGGAACTCGCGCGCCCCCAGCCGCAGTGCCTCGACCACGCTTTCTTTCGTGCCATAGGCAGTAAAGATGACGACCGCCGCGTCGGGGTTGTGTTCTCTGACCGCCGTCAGCACGTCCAGCCCGTCCACGCCGGGCATCTTGAGGTCGGTCAGAACCAGGTCAAAGCGCTCGCGTTGGTAAAGATCGACGGCTTCTGCGCCGCTGGTGGTCCCTTCTACGGCAAACCCCTCCAGTTCCAACATTCTGGCGCACGATTTGACGACGTTGGGTTCGTCGTCTACCAGCAGGATGCGTTTGGCTGTCACAGGTCATCTCTCCTGAACGGTGTCCGTCGAACGGCTCTCTACTCGCCGCCCAGATCAGGGGGAATGAGCCCCTGTGCGATGGCGTCGTCCATGTTGAGCAGTCCTCGTCCTTGATCTCGTTTGTGTTCGTTGAGAAGAGGGACCCCCAATGTCTCGGACAAGAATGTATCCACCTCGGCGATCTCGGACTGTGTGTGTCTCGACACCTGGGTGGGTTCTCTCTGAGGAGGGGGCTCACTCTGGCGGATGGGCTCCGCCTGCGGTCGGGAATCGGAAAAGAGCGTGTCCAGTTCTGCCATCAGGGAGGAGCCAAAGTCGGCGTCCAGGGACTGGGTCGGTGCGGTGGAGCCAGCGCTCGACAGTATGGCGAGCAAGCGTTCGATGGCGCGCCGCGTGTAGAGCCAGACGATGCCGATGCGGCTGGACTGGACCTTGCGCTCGTAGAGCATGGCCAGAAAGAGGTTGTCGCCGACGTTGGCCGAGTAGATCTCGTAGCGTGTGCCCTGATGGAAGTTAAGGTTGGCCGCCTCGCCGCTGCCGAACTGGCGGGCCAACTCGCCGGTGGTGGCGAACCCGCCGGCCAGCAACGAGAGCAGGGCGGCAGTTTCGACGCCCTCTGTGACGCCCACCTCTGCCAGGCGCTGCCCCAGCATATCGGCCAGGAAAATGCACTTTGCGCCGACATCGTGGCACAGGCTCTCCAACCCTCCTGTGATGGCCTCGTAGGATTCGTCGGATAGGACGACGAGCCCCGGCTGGCTGACGGCCATGTCGCGCAGTGCTTCTTGGGCTACCTGGGTGAAGGCGTCCAGGCTGAATGGTTTGGTGATGTAGCGGTACGCTTCCAGTCGATGGGCCTCGGCTTCGACCTCGTCGTTGCCGTAGGCGGTGATGAGGATGGTGCGCGTTTTGGGACTGGAAACCCGCACCCAGTGCATCAACTGGAGCCCGCTGATGCCCGGCATACGCAGGTCGGTGACGAGCAGGTCTACGGGAGAGTGGTTGAGAATATCGAGCGCTTCCTCGCCGGAGTGAGCGACGCTGACGCTATAGTCTTGGTCAGCGTGCTCCAGCGCCTTGCTCAGAAAGAAGGCTACCCGGGGCTCGTCGTCTACGACCAGGATGTGCCTAGTTGTCATGGGGTTACCAATTCTTTCGGCCTCACGTCGATGTCTGAAAGCGCTTTGAGAAAATCTTCGTACAGGATCGGTTTTTGCAGGTAGCCGTCCGCCCCTCTTGCGGCGCTGTGCTTCTCTTCGTGGAGAGCCGAGCAGATCAACACCGGGATGTCGCGCGTGGCCGGATCCGCCTTCAGGGCTTGTAGTACCTCCCATCCGTTTATGTCGGGGAGCATGACGTCCAACACGACCAGGTTGGGTCTCTCGCGGCGAGCCAAGTCCAGCGCCTCTTTCCCTTCCTGGGTGCTGATCGCGCGGAATCCGCTTCTCTTCATGTAGCGCTGCCACAGGTAGACGCACGTCATGTCGTCCTCGACGATGAGCGCAGCAGGAGCGCGTGTGTTTTCAAGCTGGGTTTGTGTGTTCATATCACTACTCCTATCGAGATAGCTGATGAAGGCTAAAGTGTATTATCTCAATAATCCGGGGGGGGCGGGGGGGTGATGGGGGGGGAACCCCCCCCACACCCCCAAAATGCCCCAATAAGTGATAATAAAAGATGAATGAAAAAC
>CAZWPV010000474.1:0-2662 GCA_964635485.1 uncultured Anaerolineales bacterium | reverse complement strand
ACCAAGACCGGATGTGAGGTGCTAGTCGAATGAGGAAAACGGCGCGATGACGTTACGCAACAGGACGCTGATCAGTATTGGTCTGACCATCATCTTTCTGGTCGTGCTGCTCTACGTCAGCTCGCGCCTCATTCTGCTGGATGGCTTTGCCAGACTGGAGGAACATCAAGTCCGGCAGGACCTCGAACGCGTATTGAACGCCATCCAAAACGACGTCGATGCCCTGGATGCAGAGACGCTCGATTGGGCCGCGTGGGACGACACATATGAATTCATCGCGGACGGCAACCAGGACTATATCGACTCCAACCTCGTGGATGAGACTTTTCCCAACATTCGGCTCAACTTTGTCCTGTACGTCGATGTGCAGGGCGATTTGGTCTATGGGAAAGGCTACGATCTGCAGAACGAGAGACAAATCCCCGTCCCAGAGAGCCTGCTCGAACACGTCACCGGCGATTCGACGCTGGCACGCCACCCCGAAACCGATAGCTCGATCTCGGGCTTTATCTTCCTCCCAGAAGGACCTCTCATTGTAGCCTCGCGCCCCATCCTAACCAGTGAAGAGGAAGGCCCGATTCGCGGGGCGCTGATCATGGCCCGCTACCTGGACGACGCAGAGACCGAGCTATTGACGGAAACCTCGCTGATCCCCTTTAGCGTCATGCGCTTTGAGGATGAGGAAACGCCGAGTGGCCTGAGCGAATCGCTATCGACGGAAGAAGCCACCTTGGTGAGGCTCCAGGACTCGGACACGATCTCCGGATACGCGCGACTCGACGATATCTATGGCAAACCGGCACTCATCATAGAAACACAGACGACCAGAGACATCTACAAGCAGGGAGAACGAAGCATACTGTATTTCATGTTCTCCATGCTGGCCATCGGCTTGATATTCGGAGTGGTATCGACGATACTTCTGGAAAGATCGGTGCTGGCGCGGCTGGCACGCCTCAACCAGAGCGTCGATCGCATCGGCGCGACCAGTGATCTTTCGAAACGCGTGCACATTCCAGGCCGGGACGAGCTATCCAGCCTGGCTCAGGCCATCAACGGCATGCTATCAAGACTGGAACAGGCCCAAACCGAACGTGAGCGAGTAGAGATGACCCTGAGACAGCACGCCTACACACTGGCTCAGCTCAACCAACTTGGGCATAAACTCACTGCCTCGCTCAATCTGCAGCAGATCGCAGAACAACTGTCGCACATCATCACAGAAGTCATCGCCGTGGAAGGCGTGTCGGTGTGGCTGCTGGACGAAAAAAAGAAAGACGAGATGGTCTGCTGGGCCGCCTGCAACCAGCTCGGGGTTGAGCCAGAACACTCACCGGTCAACCTGCGCGTACGCGCCGATCAAGGCGTCGTCGGCTGGGTCATGCAGCACAAAGAGAACGTCATCATAACCAACGCCGCCAGCGACGACCGCCACTTCTCCGGCGTTGACGAACAGACCCGTTTCCAGACGCGTTCTCTGCTTGCAGTACCGCTCCAGGTGCGGGGCTCCGTCATCGGCGTGCTGGAGATGGTCAACAGAATCGCGGGGGCGTTCACCGAGGACGATCTGAACCTGACCGAAGCCCTGGCCGCCTCGGTGGCGATTGCCATCGACAATGCGCGCTTGATCGGGGCATTGCGGCAACACACGGTTGAGCTAGAAAGACGGAACGCCGAGTTGGACGCCTTTGCGCACACCGTGGCCCACGATCTCAAGAATCCCCTGACCGCGCTGACGGCCTTCAGCACGATGCTCGAAGCCGAAGGCGCTCACATGGCACCTGATGCAATACTTCAAGATATGCGCGTCATCACGAAGAACGCCCAGAGGACAGCCAACATCATCGACGAGCTGCTGTTACTGGCCAGCGTGCGCAAGCAGGAAGAGATCGAAAGCAAGCCGCTGGACATGACCCCCATCGTCATCGAGGCACAGGAGCGGCTGAGCGGTATGATCGCGGAACGTCAAGCCGAGATCACCGCGTCCGACGAGTGGCCGGTGGCTGTGGGTTACGGTCCGTGGATACAAGAAGTGTGGGTCAACTACATCAGCAATGCCCTCAAATACGGCGGCCAACCACCCCACGTCGAACTGGGGGCGACGGCACAAGATGGAAAGGTGCGCTTCTGGGTGCGCGACAACGGCGAGGGCCTCACAGAGGCGCAGCAGGCAGACCTTTTCACCGAGTTCACGCGGCTCCACCAGGTGCGCGCCAAGGGATACGGCCTGGGCCTATCCATCGTCCGGCGTATCGTCGAAAAGCTGGGCGGAGATGTCGGCGTCGAGAGCGAGATAGGAAAAGGAAGCACCTTCTACTTCACGCTACCGAGCAGCGAATCACAACAAGCTGAGGAGCACTCATGACACGCATCGCCGTTCTGATTTCCGGCTCTGGCACCAACCTGGAGGCTATCCTGCAAGCCATCGAGGAGGGAAAACTGCCCAACGTCGAAGCCGCGCTGGTGGTCTCCAACCGACGGGAGGCCTACGGTATCAAGCGGGCCATCAAGCACGGCGTGCCGGTGATCTATTTTCCCCTAGCGCCGTACACCCAGGCGGGCCGCCCACGCCGCGAATACGACGCCGATCTCGCCAACATCATCCGTTCCTTCGGCGTGACGTGGATCGCGCAGGCGGGGTGGATGCACGTGTTCACCAGCG
>CAZWPV010000473.1:0-2692 GCA_964635485.1 uncultured Anaerolineales bacterium | reverse complement strand
AGGGTCTCGTTGTGGCAGGGCAGCATATCGCAGGGCACGTCCTCGCCCATGAACTCGAACCCTGAGGCTGTGTAGGAGTTTCCCGCGATCACGATGGTGTCGCTCTTGTTCGTCATCGTGCCGACGCCGACGCCGGTGCGCCCGCACAGTGAGTAGCGGGACCCCTCGTTGGCCGGGGCAGAGAAGTTGACATAGCCCGTTTGGTATCTGACGCTAACGCACAATGTGTCGCCATACAGCGCCTGCAACTCGGCCATGTACTCGCTGGGTGTCTTGCCTGCCGGGAGTTCGTCGGTGGGGTAGCCGTCGACGCCAGATTCGGTGATGGTCGCTTCCGGCGGGTAGTAGAACTGGTAGCCGAAGTAGGAATTCGTATAGAGCAGCCATCCGGAGGTGGGGTCTTCCGGCTCGGTCGTTGGGACCTCGGTGGGGGCTTCCGGTTCCGTCGTCGGGACCTCGGTAGGGACTGCGGTGGGGGCTTCCGGTTCGGTCGTCGGAACCTGGGTGGAAGGTGGAATGAAAGCGGTCGGTGGTACGGTAGGGGTGGTCGGTCCACAGCCAAAGACCGCTGTCCCCAGAACGAGCGCCATCCCTAGGATGAACCATTTGTTTTTCATCTCTTTTTCCTTTCATCTTCCCGAAAGCTGGAGGTGAACCTGAGATGTGGTGTCTTGTCCATTCCTCTTTCCCTTTCGGCACAACGGTGTTGTTCAGCTTTCGGGAAGATAGTCAGTCTAAATCGCCTCGATCGTCGATGGCGGTTTCTTGGTGATATTGTACGTCACGCTGACCACGCCGGGGACCTCGTCGGTGATGCGGTCGGCCAGGCGCTCCAGGGTGTCGAACGGCAGCCGGGTGGGCGAGCCGGTGCGGGCGTCCTCGCTCTCCCAGCAGCGCACCTCGATCTGCAGGCCATAGTCGCGCTTGCCGTCGCGCATGCCGGTCACTTTGTCCTGGTGTAGGATGGCCAGGTACTGGAACGCATCCGTGTCGGCCAGCTCCTCCTCGACGATGGCCGTGGCCTCACGCACGATCTCGGACCGCTCCGGGGTGACCTCGCCGATGATGCGCGCCGCCAGGGCGGGGCCGGGGAAGGGCATGCGGTCGTAGACATCCTCCGAAAGACCCAGCGCCTTGGCCACGGCGCGCACGGCGGGCTTGCGCAGTTGGAGGAGGGGTTCGATGACCTGGTAGCCGTACATCGCTTCGGTGTCGATGCCCAGTTGGGTCAGGATGTTGTGCTGGCGCTTGATGCCGGCGACCGTCTCGTCCACGTCGGTGAGGATCGTGCCGTGGAGCAGGAACTTGGCACCGCACTTTCTCACCAGCTCACCAAAGACGGTCTTGTAAAAGGTCTGCGTGATCGCTTCGCGTTTTTCCTCCGGGTCGGTGAGGCCCTTCAGCGCGGCGAAGAAATCCTCTCGCGCATCGACGAGCTGGACCGGCACGCCCAGCGCCTTGAAATGCTCGACGACGCGCTGCGGCTCGCCCTTGCGCATGATGCCATTCTCGACGAAAACGGTCAGCACCCGCTCGCCCAGCGCTTTGTGGCCCAGCAACGTCACCGTCGAAGAGTCCACCCCGCCGGATAGGGCGTTGATTGCCAGCTCGTCGCCCACAGCGGTGGAGATGGCCTCTACTTGTTGTGCGATGAATTCAGTGGTATTCAGTTGTTCGAGCGTGATCTCTTGTAGGGTCATTTGATTTGATGTCTCCTTGTTTGGTCAATGGGAGTAGGGAGTAAGGGATTAGGAAGTAGGGGGTTCGCTTGGCCGTCCTTTGCGGCGTTCGGTGCTGGCAATGAGGCCGTTTAGCAAACGCCCGACTGACTTTGCCTGGGGAACTAGGTTGGCGTGGAGGTCGGACGAAATGTACTCCAGGTCTTTGGACAGGAGAAAGTAATACTTGAGTTCTTCTAGCGAGGCTTCCGAAATATTATAGAATCGGATTTTGTCTTGAATCCCACGTCGCTTGAACCCCTCGGCGACGTTTGCCGCGATAGACACAGCAGCGCGCCGCATCTGCGAGATCAAGCCAAAGCGTTCGCCAGACGGATATGCTCGTGTGGCCTGGTACACCATCAGCACCAGCCGATGCCCCTCTTGCCATGCCTCCAATTGCCGAAAATGCTTGATCGGCCCCATACTTCTTACTCCCTACTTCCCTACTACCTTTCCTATAAACTCCGCCCCCCTCATATGTCCCAACTCACCCTCTTTAACACTCTCCTCGTCAAACCGTTCCACTTTGTCCGGCAGTCTGCGTGGATCGCGCACCGCTACCGGCACCGGGTCGCGGACGTGCTTGCCGTGGGCGATTGGGGTGGGGTGATCGGGCAGCACGGCGACGACGGCCTCGATCTGGCGCGCTTCCAGGCCATCAAGCACGCGCTGCACCAGCCGCCGGTCGAGGTCCTCGATGCACCGTATCTTGAGTGCCAGGTCCTGCTCGTGCCCGGCCTCGTCGGCGGCCTCGACGTGGACGTAGACGAAATCGTGGTCGGCTAGCGCGCCCAGGCAGGCGTCGGCTTTGCCCTCGTAGTTGGTGTCGTACAGGCCGGTCGCTCCTTTGACCTCGATCACGTCCAGCCCGGCGTATATCCCCAGCCCTTTGATGAGGTCCACCGCCGTGATGACGGCCCCGGTGATGCCAAAGCGCTCTTGAAAGGTCGCCATCTGCGGCCTGACGCCCG
>CAZWPV010000472.1:0-2705 GCA_964635485.1 uncultured Anaerolineales bacterium | reverse complement strand
CCCCAGGGGTTCGGTAGTAACGGCAGATTGACATTATGCAGCGTAAATAGTATACTTGGCGCATAAGCTCGATAGTTGAGGGGAGGGAGAAGCTTATAAGGGATTTAGCCCGTAATCATTCCTGATTCTGCTACCAGGGTGTGATCTGTGGAAGTCTTGCGTCGCTGGCCGCAAATCCATACTTTCTGCGTAAATCAAGTGGCTAGGCTGCATGCGTGCTGCCTGGCCTTTGTCTTGTTATGTGGTATTGATACGGTGCGGGATCTCCAGGGCCGGGCCGCCACTGGTGCTCAGTGGATTGAAGCAGCGCGGCGAACAGGAGGGAACGTGGTAAAAGAGGAGGCACGGTATGAGTGATGCCAGGAAGACGAAGCGTCAACTGATAGAGGAATTTGAAGCTGCGCGCACTCGCATCGACGAGTTAGAGGGGGCCCTAGAGGAAGCCTTATTGGATCAGCGGCTACTGCAGGCATTCTTGGATACTGTTCCCGATCAAGTTTACTTCAAGGATCGTGAAAGTTGCTTCATCAGAGTCAGCAGGGCTTTGACCGAGAAGCATGGCTTAGGTGAGCCTGCGGAGTTGGTGGGCTTGACAGACTTTGACTTCTTCACCGAGGAACACGCCCGCCAGGCGTTCGAGGATGAGCAGGAAGTGATGCGTACTGGTGAGGAGTTGGAAAAGGAGGAAAAGGAAACGTGGGCCGAGGGCCGGGTGACGTGGGTCTCGACCGTCAAGATGCCCTTGCGAGATGAGGAGGGGAACATCATCGGTACGTATGGTATTTCCAGGGACGTTACTGAGCAAAAGCGGATCGAGGCAGAGAGCGCGCGCTTGCAGCAGGAGGTGCTCGAAGCGCAGCAGCGGGCCATTCAGGAGCTTTCCACGCCCATCATCCCTGTGATGGACGTGCCCGGGGCGGGCAGCATCATCGTCATGCCGCTGATCGGCAGCATCGACACGCTGCGGGCGCGAGATCTCACGCGGCGGCTGCTGGAGGGGATTCGGGTGCATCGGGCCAAGATAGTGATCTTGGACATCACCGGTGTGCCCATCGTGGATAGCGGTGTGGCATCTCACATGAATAAGACCATTCAGGCGGCGCGATTGAAAGGGGCTCGGACTATTGTCACTGGTATCTCCGATGCGGTTGCAGAGACGATCGTCGATCTGGGGTTGGACTGGAGTAGCATCAAGACGTTAGGCGATCTGCAGACCGGGTTGCGGGTCGCCTTGCGTGGGTTGGGTTTCAAGCTGGTGAGGGTATAATTTAAGGGTAGAAGTGCATTATACTTCAAGCACGGTGATGGGGCTAGATTGCGGGTTGTTTCGTATCTAGGGGGGCAGACAATGGAAGCTTATGATGCTTCGGAAACTGGGGAAACCCTCGAGACTTTTACCGTCGTCCAGAAGTTGGAAGATTTGTTGCTGGTATCGGTGCCACGGGACCTGACGGACAACGACGTGCTCAGGTTGCGCCAGCAGGTGCTGCGCGATATCCGGCGAAACGACTCGCGCTGGGTGCTGCTGGATTTTTCCCTGGTGGACATCTGCGACAGCTTCTTTGGGCGCTTTATCCACAGCACGGCTCAGATGGCCAAGTTGATGGGGGCGGACGTCATCGTTGCTGGGCTGCAGGATGCGGTGGTCGAGACGATGGTGGAGTTGGGGATGACCTTGCCCAACATCCACGCGGTGCTTGACCTGGACGACGCACTGGCGCTGAGCCGAGAGTATCAAGCTCTCGATCGTGAAAGAGGCGCGGGTTCTGCGCCCTCCGAGCGCGATGAGGGAGGTTCTCAAGCCAGCAACGAATCGGAAGAGTGGGATGCGTTCTATACCGATTCGTCACTCGACGATTGGACAGGGGTGTAGCCATGGCCGAAGATCTGTCGAAAAAAGAATACTTTCCCATCAATAGCCTGGTGGACGTGGTGAGGGCTCGGCGGCGTGGGCTGGAGATGGCGCAGGCGATAGGCTTTCCCCTGGCTGAGGCCACCAAGATCGCTGTTGTCATCTCGGAGTTGGGTCGGAACATAGAGCGGTACGTGGGGCAGGGCTCTATCGCTGTGACTGCGCATGTCGAGGATGAGAAGTACATTTTGATAATCGCCCAGGATGGAGGGCCGGGTATCCCGGATGTGGAGCGAGCCCTGGCAGGTGGATACTCGACCTCCGGTGGCCTGGGACTTGGGCTATCGGGTTCCAAGCGCCTGATGGACAAATTTGACATTCAATCGATTGCCGGTGTCGGAACGACGATCAAGGCGGTGAAGTGGTTGCGCTAGGGGTTGTTATGCTAGAAAAGGGGTTAGTCGACGGTGTCGAGCAGAGTTGAGGTTATGGCCGAGGTGCGCGTGGTGGTTCGGCAGGATACTGACATCCTGCTTGCTTGCCAGAAGGGACGCGTGTTGGCAGAGCAAGTGGGCCTGAAGGGTGACAATCAAGTCGTTGTGGTCATTGCCATCTCCGAGGTGGCCCGTAATATCGTCAAATACGCCGGTCGCGGCGAGGTCATCTTGAGTGTTATCGGACGGAATGGCAGGCGGGGTATTTCCATCGTGGCCCGCGATGAAGGGCCAGGCATCTCCGATGTCGAAAGGGCGCTGGAGGATGGCTATTCGACGGGAGGAGGTCTGGGCTTGGGGCTGGCGGGGGCCAAGCGGCTGATGGATGAGTTCGAGGTTTGGTCGCAGCCTGGAAGAGG
>CAZWPV010000471.1:0-2720 GCA_964635485.1 uncultured Anaerolineales bacterium | reverse complement strand
CACCCACCGCCATTGCACCCAACCAAGAACATGGCCAGTCAACAGCGGCACCAACAACAGCAACAGATAGATACCTCGATTGCGGTAGAAGGCCAGCGGGGCCCGCAGCGCCCACCAAGCAGACAGGATGATTACCAGGCAGGCGAAGATCAGCCAACCAATAAGGGCTGCCGCCGCCACCAGCCGAGCATCAGTCGGGTTTCGAACCACACAGTTGTGCGCCACCAAAGCAGCCAAGGAGCCGGCGGCGCCCACCACACACCAAGCCCAGTGACCACGTCGGTCGACGTGCTGCAAGGCAATAGGCACAAGCAGGGCAGCCAACAGCACCAAGAGGTCCTTGCCGACGTAGCCAGCGACGTCGACGAGTAGCACGGGCACCCAATCAACCCCACCCTCCGCTACCACAACGCCCGCCCCCCAGACGGTCGATAGCACACAGTAGAGAACCAGGTAAATGTAACTGCCCCGCTTCTCGTGCCGCCGGAATACCAGAAAGAGCAACGACACGAGAGGAATTAACACCAGCACGGAGCGAAGGATAAAGCGTAGCTCTTCCGACAAACTCATATCTGCCTCAGGCTGCCTGCATCTACCCTAGACCTCACGCTTGTACGTCTCAAACAGCGGCCTCAACCGCTCATAGGTCTGATCTAACAACTCGGGGATGACGCGCGTTTCTCCCACGATGCCCATGTAGCTATTGTCACCCCCCCAGCGGGGAACGACATGGAGGTGAATATGGCCCGCCATCCCCGCCCCGGCCACCTCACCGATGTTCATCCCCACGTTGAACCCCTGTGGATTGTAGGCCTCCCGCAACACCCGCAGGCTGAGCTGCGTCAGCGCCATCAGCTCGGCCAATGTCTTTGCATCCAACCCCTCCAACGTCGCCACGTGGTCGCGGGGGACAACCATCATATGGCCGTTGTTGTAGGGAAAACGGTTAAGAATAACATAGCACAAATTTCCCCGATGGACAATGTGGGCTTGGGCGTCTTCCATCTGGGGCGCAACACAGAAAAGGCAACCTTCCACCATTGGCTCTTCTTCGCCCCGCAAGTATGCCATGCGCCAAGGGGTCCAAAGGTGATCCATTGCCCTTGATTGTACACCGAATTGGCAAGCTAGGCAATCGCGTTGACAGGCGGAAAGCAAGGTGGTAGAATCCCCGACGATATGGCAAGCCAACTTGATCCAGCCAACCTGCGAACCATTTTGACCACCCAGGCTTTCGGGCGTGAACTCACCTACCTGCCGCGTACGGGATCGACTAACGACGTGGCAAAGGAGCTGGCGGCGCGGGGAGCGCCCGGGGGGACGGTGGTCGTAACCGACGAGCAGACGTCCGGGCGGGGGCGACTGGGACGCCGCTGGATAGCCCCCGCAGGCACCTGTCTCCTCTGTTCGATCCTATTCCGCCCCGATCTCCCTCCTACCCGCATCCAGCAACTGACAATGCTGTGCGCGCTGGCGGCAGCCGACGCAATCAAAGAGACGGCGGGCCTGCGCATCTGGCTCAAGTGGCCCAACGATCTCGTCGTCAAATCGCAAAGCTCCAATCTCCAACCTCAAGGGTGGAGAAAGCTGGCCGGCATCCTGACAGAGACCGGGTTAACGGGAGAGCGCCTGAATCACGCCATCGTCGGGATTGGGATCAACGTGAACGTGGAACCGGCAGCGCTGCCTGCCCTCGACCCCAACGCCACCAGCATCCTGGCCGAGACGGGGCAGCCCATAGACCGCGCCACGCTTCTGGCCGCGCTTTTGGCCGAGGTCGAGCAGCGATACGACGCTCTGCAAACTGGCGAGAGCCTGCACCAGGAATGGGCCTCGCGGCTGGCGACGCTGGGCCGGCAGGTAAAGGCCAGCACGTCACAGGGAACGCTCGAGGGAATAGCCGAATCGGTCAGCGAAGACGGCGCGCTCCTGCTGCGTACCCCCGACGGCGCGCTTCATCGCCTCCTCGTGGGAGACGTCACGCTGCGGAGCTGACCTCGCGCGCTACGCGGGCATCTTGGCCTGGCGATTTCGCAGATACCAGGCAATGGAGTAAAGACGGTGAGGCCGCCTTTGCACCTTGGCCGCCGATACCTGCTCCAGCCAGCGAGCTTCAGCCGCGTCCGCCTGGGCAAAGCACTGCGCAGAGAACGCCGCGCGCTTATCCACAGCATCGCAGGCAAGATCGAGCGCCTTGGCAATGAACTCGTCCTCGATCGTGTCCGACTCGTCTTGATAGAGCTGAATCATCGTCCGATAATCGCGCAGGGTGGCCCGGTGCAGCACCTCGTGCCGCCAGAACAGCGTGGCCCCATCGTAAGTGCCCGTCGGCGTGGGGCCTGTATCAGGCAGCGGCGCGTCCAGCCAGACGGGCTTGAAGATGCTGGTACAGGGCGCTGCCGTGCCCGTGACAAAGTGTGTGGTGCAGTCCGGGCGCAGGTGCGAGACCATCGAACCTGTCGTCTGGCTGAAGCGGATCGGGCCAAAGCTGGCGTGCGCGCACACCGTCATGTCCGCCTGGTTGGTATCGAGCCGCCAGGGATCGCTTCTGGACTCGCCGTGATCGCGCAGGGCATCTGCCACGTCGGCCACGGTGATCGCGCCCCGCCGGTCGGTGAGCCAGCGGGTCGTGCGCTCGCGGCGGCTGCCACTACAGCTAAACCTGGTGTAGAAGCGGTCGGAATAGCAGCGTGCAAAATGAAAATCATCCCGCCCCTTGC
>CAZWPV010000470.1:0-2736 GCA_964635485.1 uncultured Anaerolineales bacterium | reverse complement strand
TGGGCGCGGCCGGTGCGCCCGATGCGGTGTGTGTAGGCATCAACCGTGTCGGGCATGTCAAAGTTGATCACGTGCGAGATCTCTGAAACATCGATGCCGCGCGACGCAATATCGGTGGCGACGAGAATGTCGTACTTGCCGTTGCGAAAACCGTCGATCGCTTGCTGGCGCTGGTTCTGCGACATATTTCCCTGCAGCGCCGATGCGCGATGGTTGTGTTTTGCCAGGTCACGTGCCAGGCCGCGCGCGCGGTGCTTGGTGCGCGTAAAGATCAACACGCGCCCAGTGGCTGTCTGCTGCAACATGGCCAGCAGAAGCTTTTTCTTGAGGCCGTGGGATACAGGATAGAGCGCGTGTGAAACGGTCTCTACCGGGGCGCTCCTGCCGATCTGCACGGTGGCCGGGTTGTCGAGAATCTTGTTCGCCAGCTTGCGGATATCCTTGGGCATCGTGGCCGAAAAGAAGAGCGTCTGACGTTGCGTCGGCAGAGCCTTGATGATGCGACGAATATCGGGCAAAAAGCCCATGTCGCACATGCGGTCGGCCTCGTCCAGCACCAATACCTCAACCCGCGATAGATTGACACTGTGGCCGTTGAGAAGATCAAGCAGACGACCGGGGCAGGCGACGACGATCTCAGCGCCGCGCCGCAGGGCTTCAACCTGACGAACCTTGCTAACGCCCCCATATACAGCGACGCTGCGTACTTTGGTATTCTTACCCAGATCTTTGCTCATCTGGTGTATCTGCTCGGCGAGTTCGCGCGTGGGGGCGACGATGAGAGCGCGCACCTGGCGCAACGGGCCTTTGGTCAACCTCTGCAAAATGGGCAGCAGAAAGGCAGCGGTCTTGCCGGTGCCGGTCTGTGCCATCCCTAGAACGTCGCGCCCTTCGAGCACGACGGGGATAGCCTGATGTTGAATCGGGGTTGGCGTGGTGTAGCCAGCCGCTTTGACACCCGCGTCGATGCGCGGGTCGAGAGAAAACTGTTCGAAATTCATTCAATACTCCTTGATTTGTGCGATGTCAGGCAGTATATGGACAGGATAAAAAAGGGCCGCCCAGACTTTGCAAGTCCGGGCGGCTCTAAATTTACAGCCAAAACCTACATCGTTATACATAGATTAGCGGTATTTTACCACATTTAGGCTAAACGGGCAAGCTCGCGCAGACGAAGGGCATTGTCGCTGGGGGCAATGCAGTATCACAACAAGGCCGTGCTGAAATACCGCTCTGCCCGGTCGGGAAGGATGGTGGCGACGTTCCCCTCAAGCCTGGTGGCCAGTTGCCGCGCGGCCCACACGTTCGCACCGGCGCTGATGCCCACCAGCAGGCCATAGTCCCGGCCCAGCTCGCGGGTTGTCCCGATGGCATCCTCGTCCGAGACCTCGATCACGTCGTCCACCAGCGACACGTCCAGCACATCCGGCACGAAGCCATCGCCGATGCCCTGTATCTGGTGTAGACCCGGCTCGTGGCCCAGGATGGCGGAGACGCCCTTCGGTTCGACGGCTACGATCTTGGCGTCGGGTCTGTGCTCGCGGAGGAACTTGCCCACGCCCTGCAGCGTCCCGCCGCTGCCCACGCCGGCGACGAAGGCGGCGATCTCGCCCGTCATCTGCCGCCACAGCTCGCGGGCCGTCTCCTCGTAGTGGACGCGCGGGTTATCGGGGTTCTCGAACTGCTGGGGGACGTAGATGCGCGCGTCCTCTGCCGCCATCTGCCGGACGCGCTCCACCGCTCCGCGGATGCTTTCCCTGGCGGGCGTGAGCACCAGCTCCGCGCCCAGCGCCTGGATCAGCTTTTTGCGCTCGTCGCTCATGTCCTCCGGCATGACGATGCGCACCCGGTACCCCTTCAGCCGCCCGACCAGGGCGATGCCGATGCCGGTGTTGCCCGACGTCGGCTCCACGATGATCGAGTCGGGTTTGAGCTTGCCGTCCCGCTCCGCGCCCTCGATCATCGCCAGCGCGACGCGGTCCTTGATGCTGCCGCCGGGGTTCAGAAATTCTGCCTTGGCGAAGACGGTTTCACCTTTCAGGCGGATCAGCGGGGTGTTGCCGATCAGGTCGAGTATGTTGTCGGTTAGCACTGTTTTCTTCTCCTGTTCATCGATATATCACCAGCCACGCGGTCACGGTGAGCGCGCTCGCCAGCGTCGTCCAAAAGACCATCTGGGACGCCAGCTCTGGTTCGCGGTCGTATTCGGCGGAGAGGATGTAGACGTTCACCGCCACCGGCAGGCCGGCCGCCACGACCAAGATCGGCGCGACCGCTGACATCTCTGGAAACAGCAGTTGTCCGACCGCCGCCAGCCCGGCCGCCAGCAGGGGCGATAGAAGCAGCCGCGCGATGGCCAACGCGGAGAGGGCGAGCGGCTGGCTGGATATGCGCACCCGGGAAAGCTGCACGCCCAGCGTGAGCAGCGCGACGGGGATCAGGCCGTCTGCCAGGATATCCACGGGGACGCGCACGGGCCGAGGCAGCGCGATCCCCAGCTTGTTCAGTAGCAGGCCGCCCAATATGACATAGATCACGGGCGCTTTCAGGGATTGCTTCAGCGCTCCCCGCCATCCCTGTTGGCCGTCGGCCACCAGCCACAGACCCAGGGTGAAGGAGGCCAGATTCTGAACCACGACGACGAACGCCATGAGCCCCAATGCCTCCTCGCCGAAGGCCAATTGGGCCAGGGGCAGGCCATAGTTCCCGGCGTTGTAGAACAGCGCGCCCAGCGTG
>CAZWPV010000469.1:0-2743 GCA_964635485.1 uncultured Anaerolineales bacterium | reverse complement strand
ATTTTTGTCAGACAAGGAGCGCTGCGGTCTACGTTGGTGCCGATTCTGGCGGTAATCACAGCTCTTATCATCGGGGCCATCATCATCGCGGTATCGAGCCCCGATGTTCTTGCTGCCTGGGGGACCTTTTCTCAAGACCCACTCAACACGCTGTCGGTGAGTTGGGTGACGGCTAGAGATGCCTACGTTTCCCTGTTCGAGGGAGCCTTCGGCAGCCCGGCCCGCGTCGCCCAGGCCATCGACATCTGGCGGACCACTGGAGAGACCAGGGAACTATTAGAGGCGCTAAGGCCGTTTGCCGAGAGCCTGGTGATCTCGACACCCTACATCTTTGCCGGTCTGGCCGTGGCGCTGGGTTTTCGCGGCGGCCTGTTCAACATCGGTGCCGAGGGGCAACTCTTTGTCGGCGGCCTAGCCTCTGTCTACGTGGGGTACTCTATTTCTGGGCTACCGTGGTACCTACACCTTCCACTGGCTTTGCTGGCCGGCATGGCAGCCGGTGCAATCTGGGGAGCTATCCCCGGCTATCTCAAGGCACGTACCGGCGCCCACGAGGTGATCAATACCATCATGATGAACTATCTCGCCTTTCGGCTGACTGATTACCTCTTGCAAGGCGGTCCGATGGCGCGCCCAGACGGCCTACCCATCACTCCAGAGGTCGAACCCAGCGCCTACCTGCCGGCGCTGTTCCCGCGTCCGATGCGCCTGCACGCAGGTTTCTTCCTGGCCCTGGCATTTGCCGCCCTGGTTTATTGGTTCCTGTGGAAAACCACCAAAGGCTTTGAGATTCGCATGGTGGGCGCAAACCCGAATGCGGCCCGCTACGCCGGCGTCCGCATCACGCGCACGATGGTCTTGACTATGGCACTCAGCGGGGCACTGGCAGGATTAGCAGGCGCAAACCAGGTTCTAGGGCTGGACCACAAGATGGTGCGGGCGTTTTCCACCGGATATGGCTTCGATTCGATCGCCCTGGCACTGCTAGGCAACAGCCATCCTGTGGGCGTGGTGCTCGCTTCTCTGCTGTTTGGATTCCTGCGCGGCGGCGCGGCGCGCATGCAGTCAGTCGCCGGTGTCCCGGCAGAGATTATCCGCGTCGTGCAGGGCATGGTTATTATCTTTATCGCCGCGCCAGAGATCATCCGCGGTATATACCGCCTGAAGGCCAAGCGCGCAGAGGAGCAAGTGCTCGCGCAGGCATAGGGAGCACGGCACGGAAAAGCGAGGAATACTATGAAGCAGCCTAGCGAGTATTTGAAAGCCAATCGGAGCCGTAGATCGATCGTCCTCGGGGTGGTATTTCTGGTCATCGCGATCCTGATTGTTGCGGTGCTGTCCCCAGGCACAGCAGGTTTACGATCCACCTTTGCCCTCACCAGCCAGCGTGGAGGTGTGGTCATCGCCGCCCCCGACCTGGTCGTTCCTACTGCCCTATCCCTCTACATTATCGCGGGGTTGGTCGCCCTCGTCGGAGGGTGGCTGTTGATCGTGGGAGACAAGCGCTTCACCCTGATGGTCGCCCTCGTGGCCATCTTGGGCATCGTCGCCTTTCTCGTGTGGGCCAGCCGCGACAAGTCGATCAATCTCACCGGTATGCTGGTCAGCAGCCTGGTGCGCGCCACGCCCATCGCCCTGGCCGCGCTCTGCGGCATCTGGAGCGAGCGCTCCGGCGTGGTCAACATCGGCATCGAAGGCATGATGCTCGCCGGGGCCTTTACCTCGGTCGTCGCCGCCAGCGTCAGCAGCAGTCTCTTTGTGGGCGTGCTGGTGGGTGCCCTGACCGGCCTACTGCTCGCGCT
The DNA here is from genome assembly GCA_964635485.1 of uncultured Anaerolineales bacterium. GTDB lineage: Bacteria > Chloroflexota > Anaerolineae > B4-G1 > B4-G1 > JAFGED01. The sequence goes on along the minus strand of CAZWPV010000469.1, from coordinate 941 downwards.
GCTGCACGCGGTGCTCTCCATCCGCTACAGGATAGATCAGATCATCAGCGGGACGGGCATCATCATTCTGGCACTCGGTTTGACCAGCTACCTGCAACGCGCCGTCCTCAACCTCTATCCAGAACTCAACCAGCCGGGGCCAGCGATCAGAGCCCTCAGCATCCCTGGTCTGTGGCAGATTCCCGTCATCGGCCCGCTCTTTTTCAACCAGAGTCCCATCATCTATACCCTCATCATCCTGCTGGTGGTCACGCACGTGATCATGTACTATACCAAGTGGGGCCTGCGCATCCGCGCCGTGGGCGAGCACCCCAAGGCCGCCGATACGCTGGGCATCAACGTTTTCAAGACGCGCTATGTGAGCGTGCTGATCAGCGGCGCGATCGCCGGGCTGGCCGGCGCCTATATGAGCATCGGTGCCGCCGGGCGCTTTAACGAGGGCATGACCGCCGGCAAGGGCTTTCTCGGCCTGGCGGCGATGATCTTTGGCAACTTTGACCCGGCAGGGGCGTTCCTGGGATCGCTGATCTTTGGCTTCTTCGACTCGTGGCAGGAGAAGCTCGCCCTGCTGCAGGTCGGCGTCCCGCCCGATCTACTGGGGATGGCACCGTATCTGGCGACAATGATCGTCCTGGCCGGTCTCGTCGGACGGGCCAGGGTGCCCGCTGCCGATGGGAAGCCATACGAGAAACAGTAAACGCCATTAGCAACCGGCCTGCTACGATATGCTCCGCTACAAAGCCGAGCAGCGCGCTTTCCGCATGGTCGGCGTCCCGATGAGCCAGGCGCGCACCTACCAGGGGTAGGCCCCACCGAGGATAGCCCCCTATCAATCATTGCCATCTGTATTGGCTAAAGGAGGTCCGACATGAGACCATCCCGTAGGCCGGGTTTAGAAATAGCCCTGGTGCTGCTCCTGGCAGCCTGCGTCTGCCAGACGC
>CAZWPV010000468.1:0-2744 GCA_964635485.1 uncultured Anaerolineales bacterium | reverse complement strand
GCACTATCGCTCACCGACGAAATGCGTAAGCTGCACGGCGGCTGCCTGTCCTGAGATGTTCTAAGTCTTGTCAAGAGTTGAACCTTAAAAACCTGCGAATAGCACAGTCCTTCGCTGTTGAGCAAAGGCCGCATTGAACTAACCCCTGCCAAAACAGGGCTTGAATTCGCTCTGTAAGTATGCTACAATAGCACCAGAGCGGAGGAGTTGCTTCCAGTTTGAGGTGACCTTAGGTCAGCCTCTTACCTACCTGGAGTGACTCCTCTTGTCTTTGCGCTCTGCCCGTCTCTCCGCCCGCTCCCGTCGTGCACGCTTGTTGCTGCGCCGCCGCACGTCCTTGGGGACAGTGTACCGTTCAGCAATGATGTCCAGGGCCTGTTCAACGGTAACAGGAGTGCCATCGACATCGCGAAGCTCGTAGGGCCGATCCTCGGTGATGACAACCCGGATGCGATCGAGCAGATGGGTGCTGCAGGCACACACCGCCTGGGAATGGTGCTTGCCCTTGTTGACCATCTGGTCATAGTAGATCACCGCTATCTGCGGGTCTCTCTGACGAGCGACATCCGCGTCGAGATAGGCGTACTTTTTGATCAGGTTGGGACCGGCCTGGGTGATACGCAGCCCTTTGCTCTCCCCCTCGCCGCTTTGGTCACTGCGCGGCACCATGCCGCTCCAGCCGCGGAAGCTGCGGTTGGAGGAGAACCGGCCGGGGTCGCCGATAAAGCCGGTGTGGACTGCTGCACCATCTTGTCCCACGCCCTGAATACTCTCCAGGTTGCGACTGGGATGGAGTCGACGATAGAGCGGGCGGGTGACTTTGAGCCGTACGAACTTGGCATCGGCTTCCAGGTTGGCCAAACGGTGTTGCTCCCGTGCGACCTCGGCAGCGAGAGCGGTGTAATCGAGGTAGGTATCCGAGTTGCCGTATAGTTCTTGCACTTCCTTGGCCAAGGCTACGAGCGGCTCGACCCATTCCTCGTCGTCCTGGTCGCCTCCGGCTGCCCGCCAGGCCTGGCGCAGACCCTCTTCTCCCGCCTCGACCACCTGCTGCGGGTCGTAGAAGTGATCGCGGAACCAGCGTGCGACCGTGCCTGTCGAGTCGGAGAAGACTCGCTGCTTCAAGCCTGGCCACCCCAGTAGGTCGATGGCCTGGAGACGGTTCTTGATAGCACTGGTTTGGTCCGTCAGCCGGTCCAATTCTCGACAGCCTCGTTGCAGGGCCAGGTAGTCCGCGCCCGACAGCACCAAGGGATACACGCTCTCGGGGCTGACCAAGGGCAGACGAGCCAAGACCTTGGCCGACAGGCGGTCGCTCTTGGCATGTCGTTTATAGAAGCGTGCCAGATCAGCACTCATGCGTGGGTTGACCACGTGAGCCGTGTCGCCGTGGCGGATGAAGTAGACTGAAATGGGATACCACACGATGTTAGTCGCCTCCATCACCACCACCAGGGGGCAATCGGGATCCGCTCCCTCTAGTGCCCTGGCGCGCAGGCGCTCCAATTCCGCCAGTTGGGTCTCGAACCGCAGGATGGGACTGATGAACTGGCTTTGCTCGTCGACGATGATCGCCCGATGCTTGGCCGTCACTCCTAGATCAATACCTATGATACGCATCTTGACCTCCTTGAATGTGAGATTCTCGGGCGGGCCTCGGTGCGGCTAGGCGCTCAGGACCAAGGACGGTATGCAATCCCAGGCTTGTCCTTGATAAGGGGCAACACACTTGGGTGCTCCCCAATGTTCCTAATCGGGTCTCCTGGGCGGGAGGTGAACATTCTCAGGATAGAGGCAGCCGAAGCTCCTCACCTTGTCGTGAAAGCTCACACCTTGCCCTCCCAGGAGACAGCATACCACTTGGCACTCAAATGTGCCAGCTATTCGCGGTTGTTAATGTGCACTCTCAGTATACAAGCTTGTCGAAGGAAGGAATGGCCAGCCCTCTTGTCTGGTCGGCCGGTCCGACGGCGCAGATAGCCAGGCCATCGAATAGATCATCCGACCGGTCGCGGTCGGCGTCGTTCGGCCCTCCTCGCAGGCAGACGATCTTGGGAAAGGTCTTTCCTTGCTTAAAGCCCTCGACGAGCACAATGTCCGTCTTCAGATAAGGGATGATGTTCTCCAGGCTCAACGGTTTTTTCCAAAAGACCGCCGACTCCTGCGGCGAGATAAACCCCACCTGGCTGACAGCTTCCCCCAGCGCGGCGGTATCTTTCCCTGGGAGGTCCAGGGAATGGGATGAGTGCTTGATCACGGCCACCCCCTGGCCCCTGCCGGTCAATTCACGGGCCAGGGTACGGGCCAGCGTGGTCTTGCCGCTGTTTTTGTACCCGATGATACCTATGACTTTTAGCACTCTTCTCCTTCCCCCTTCTCCAACTGGTCAAGCCGCGCCAGGACCTTTGCCATCTGTGCCACACGCTCGACAAAAATGTACGTGGGGCAGCGCCCGAACACTGGGCTGGCCGATGCGTCCGGGTCGGCGCCGTTGGCCGATACGACGATCTTCATTGGCGTTCCTCCTGGTGAAAGGTATAATCAGAATTACCAGCCGAGCGAGGGAGTGGACAACTCCCTCGGAGTTACCACAGGCTCCTCGCGCGGTTAGGGTTCCGGGGCGGGTGGCTAAGCTTGTGGTGCCGCCACCTGCCCTGATGCATCCCTATGTGTGTGGTTATTCCTTCTGCTCGAGTTCCGCGATGCGCTGGCTGATGGCGTCCAGTTCTTCCTTCAGCATCTCA
>CAZWPV010000467.1:0-2745 GCA_964635485.1 uncultured Anaerolineales bacterium | reverse complement strand
TGGAGGTGTGACCGATGTACGGCAAGCCTAGCGGTGGATGGATCGAGGTGATCTGTGGCAGCATGTTCTCCGGCAAGACGGAGGAGCTGATCCGGCGGGTGCGCCGGGCCAAAATCGCCCGCCAGAAGGTGCAGGTCTTCAAGCCCGCGATAGACACGCGCTACGCCGATCGGGAGGTGACCTCTCACAACGGCCTGCAGGTCGAGGCGGTGCCGGTGGAGAACGTGGCGCAGGTACGGGAACTGGTCGAGCCGGATACGACGGTGGTGGCGTTGGACGAGGTGCAGTTTTTCGACGACGAGGTGGTGTCCTTGTGCGAGGAGTTGGCCGATCGGGGCGTGCGCGTCATCGTCGCCGGGTTGGACATGGACTTTCGGGGTGTGCCCTTTGGCCCGGTACCGGCGCTCTTGGCGCGGGCGGAGCACGTGAACAAGTTGCAAGCAATCTGCGTGGTGTGCGGTGGGCCGGCCAGCCGCACACAGCGGATCGTCAATGGCCAGCCTGCGGCCCGCGACGACCCGGTGATCTTGGTGGGGGCGGACGAGGCGTATGAGGCGCGGTGTCGCGGCTGCCACGAAGTGAGGGGAGAGAAGGGTGGGGCATAGAGAGATCCCTGCGGAAATCGAGCGGGTGCTGTTGGACGAGGCGACGATCCGGGTGCGGGTGCGCGAGTTGGCGGCGCAGATCAGCGCGGACTATGCCGAGATCAACGATCTTGTATTGGTGGGGGTTTTGAAGGGGGCCTTTGTCTTTCTCTCTGACCTGGCGCGCAATCTGACGGTGCCCCACGAGGTGGACTTTATCGCGCTTTCCAGCTACAACAAGGGGGTGGTCAGCGCCGGCGCGGTGCGGTTGATTATGGATACGCGCAGCAGTGTCACCGGCCGCAACGTTCTCATTGTCGAGGATATTCTCGATACAGGCTACACACTGGACTACCTATTTCGCGCCTTCCAGGCCCGCAAACCGACCAGCCTGCGCACGTGCGTTTTCGTCAGCAAGCCGGATCGGCATCAGGTAAAAGTGCCCATCGATTACCTGGGCTTCGAGGTGCCCGACGAATGGTTGGTGGGATATGGATTGGATTACGCAGATCGTTTTCGTACGCTGCCGTATATCGGGGTGCTAGAGCGAGAAGTGTATGAGACAGAGGGTTAGGCGATGGGACTACGCGATGACGTAGCACGGGTGTTGATCCCGGAGGATGAACTGCAGGCACGGGTGGCCGATCTGGGGCAGGCGATCAATGAGACCTATACCGACGAGGATTGCCCGCTTCTCGTCTGCGTGCTCAAGGGGGCGTTCGTTTTTTTGGCCGATTTGACGCGCCATCTAAAGGTACGGCACGAGGTCGATTTTATGGAGATCTCCTCTTACGGCGCGGGGACGAAGAGCACGGGCGTGGTGCGCATCCTCCTCGACCTGGAGCAGAGCATCGAGGGCCGGCATGTGTTGATCGTGGAGGACATTGTCGACTCTGGCCGCACGTTGGCCTATATGAGGCGGAACCTGCAGACGCGAGGGCCTGCAAGCCTGCGTGTGTGTGCGCTCCTGAGTAAGCCTTCGCGTCGCGAGGTGGACGTGACGCTGGATTGGGTGGGTTTCGAGGTGCCAAACGAGTTCGTGGTGGGATACGGCCTGGACTATGCCGAGGAGTATCGGAACCTGTCGTTCATCGGTGTGTTGAAAAAGGAAGTGTACGCGCAGGGTGACTGATGCTTCACGAGTCTCCAGACGATAGCGCCGCAGGTGCCAGGCACCGGCGACCTTTTTGTTTTGGGAGTGCGCTGGCGTGGAGCTTGGGATTTGTCAGAGAGGAGCTAACCGGTCGTGGAAAACAGAGCCACGGACGGCTGAGAAAACGCTCGGAACTGGAGGGTGTAGAAATTGGCGTACAGGCTATGGGGGGGGCATCGCGGATGTCCACGCCGGGCCGGCGGCGCCGCTCAAGAGTAGGTCAACCATCTCGGCGAGCATCGTCGGCAGGGGGGTGGGGCGGTAGCCTTGATGCCACATCAGCATGTGTTGGAAGAACAGGGCGCGAATGATGCCGCCAAGGTGAAATGGATCCAGGTCTGGGCGGATTTCGCCGGTGGCTTGTGCTTGTCGCACCTGTTCGGCCAGAAGCTGGACAAATACAGGGCCCATGCGGTCGCGTTCTCGTTGCTTCATCACGGCTGCAAAGATCCGTTGTGCCAACTGAGGGTCGGTCAGGGGGTCTTTGGCTACCAGGCACAACGCCATTTTGATGCGGGCGACGGGGCTGGCGGGCGCGCTGTGCTCGACCGTAAGCGCCTCCTGCAGTTTCTGAAACCGCCACTCGGCCAGCGCAGGCAGGATCGCATCTTTACTCTCAAAGTAGTTGAAAAAAGTACCCTTGGCCACGCCGACGGCTTGGGTGATCTGTTCGACGGTGGTGGCGTCGTAGCCTTGATTTCGAAACAGCCGCAGGGCGACCTGCATGAGCCGCTGGCGGGTCTCGATCTTTTTGCGCTCGCGCCGTGAGAGGGTCTTGTCCATGTCACTTCAGTGGTTGTGGTAAAAATGACCGGGGTCATATTGTACATAATGAGGGGGAATTGTCAATTCGGCTGAGTGACAAGGCCTATTGACAAGCTTGTAAATCTGCCGCTGGTCGTTCAAGGAGAATGGGTACTACTCATTCAAGTAGCGATCACTGTCATGCAATAGTATCTTCTCAACAAGTAGGGGAAGATGGGGGTGTGAGGGCGGCGCAGCCGCCCT
>CAZWPV010000466.1:120-2747 GCA_964635485.1 uncultured Anaerolineales bacterium | reverse complement strand
CCCCCACCTGTTCCTGGCCGTATCCCATCGCCGGCAACACGTCGCCGGTGGTGGGGTACTTCTCGTAAATCTCCAGGATCGAGCCCACCGCATAGGGGCGCGGGTCCACAATCTCGGCTGCCCCAAAGCGACGCGCCGCCACCACACCGGCCCCATACGACATCTCCCCGTGGGTCAGCGTGGGACCGTCCTCCACGACCAACACCCGCTTGCCCCGGATGGCGTTAGGGTCCTCGACAAAGATGGGCGACGCCGCCTCGATGACCGTCGCGCCGGGGTTTGCGCTTGCCACGTTGTTCCGCACCGTATCGACGTCCTCTCCATCGGCGGTTTCGATCTTGTTGATCACCACCACGTCCGCGGCGCGCAGATTGGTCTCGCCGGGATGATACCGCAGCTCATGTCCGGGCCGGTGGGGGTCCACCACCACGACGTGCAGATCGGGCCTGTAGAACGGCAGGTCGTTGTTGCCGCCATCCCACACGATCACGTCCGCCTCTCGCTCCGCCTCCCGCAGGACGCGCTCGTAATCGACGCCAGCGTAGACGATCACCCCGCGGCCGATGAGAGGCTCGTACTCCTCCCGCTCCTCGATGGTGCACCGGTGGCGCTCCAAATCCTCGTAGGTGGCAAAGCGCTGGCAGGCCTGTTTCACCAGGTCACCGTAGGGCATCGGGTGGCGCACCGCCACGACCCGCTTGCCCTTCCCGCGCAGCAGGTCGCAGATGCGGCGCGTGGTCTGGCTCTTGCCGCTGCCCGTGCGCCCCGCGCACACCGCCACTACCGGCTTGGCGGATCGCAGCATCGTCGTGCCGGTGCCCATAAGCCGAAAGTCAGCTCCCGCCGCCAGCACCTCCGACGCCCGGTGCATCACGTACTCGTGAGAGACGTCGGAATAGGCGAAAACGACCTGATCCACTTCGAGGTCCCGAATCAGGCTCACCAGCTCGCTCTCCGGGTGGATGCGAATCCCTTCGGGGTATCCAGGCCCGGCCAGCTCCGCGGGGTACACGCGCTCCTCGATGTGGGGGATCTGGGTGGCCGTGAAGGCGACGACCTCGTAGTTGGGGTTGTCGCGGAAGTAGACGTTAAAGTTGTGAAAATCGCGCCCGGCGGCGCCCATGATCAGCACACGGCATTTTGTCACGCCAAAACCTCCTGCACAGATTCAAACCTCCCACAGGCTTCTTTAGCCTGCAGGAGGTTGAGCGGTCAACACCTCCTCGATCCTCCCAAAGGCCCAGTCGATGTCCTCCTTCTGGATGATGAGCGGCGGCGCGAAGCGAATCACGTGCTCGTGGGTCTCTTTGCACAGCAGTCCTTTAGCCATCAGCGCCTCGCAGAAGCGCCGCGCGCCACCGGCCTCCTCATGCAGCTCCACGCCGATCATCAGCCCCTTGCCCCTGACCTCCTTGATGTACGGGCTTTCGATCCTGCTCAGCCGGCCCAGCAGGTACTCGCCCATCACCGCGGCGTTGTCGATCATCCCCTCCTCGACGAGCACCTTGACCGCCGTGCGGGCCACCGCACACCCCAGGGGATTTCCCCCGAAGGTGGAACCGTGGTCCCCCGGCTGAAAGACCCCCAGCACTTCTTTGTTCGAAAGCACTGCCGAGACCGGGTAGAACCCGCCCGATAGTGCCTTGCCGATGAGCGTCAGGTCAGCCTCGATCCCCTCGTGCTCCTCGGCCAGCATCTTGCCCGTACGCCCCAAGCCGGTCTGGATTTCGTCGGTGATCATGGCGATGTCGTGCTCGGTGCAGATGCAACGCACGTCGCGCAGGTACCCCTCGGGGGGGATGATGATGCCCGCCTCCCCCTGGATCGGCTCGACCATAAAGGCCACCGTGTAGGGCGTGATGGCGTCCTCCAAAGCCTGCGCGTCACCGAAGGGAATGATCTTGAAGCCCGGCGTGAAGGGCGCGTAGCCGTCGCGATACTGGGGCTCCGTGCTGAACCCGACGATGGTGATCGTCCGGCCATGAAAGTTGTTCGCGCAGACGATGATCTCTGCCTCGCCATCGGGGATGCCCTTCTCCCGATAGCCCCACTTCCTGACGGCCTTGATGCAGGACTCGACCGCTTCCGCCCCGCTGTTCATCGGCAGCACCAGGTGGGAGTTGGTCAACTCGCACAAATCTCTGTAAAAGAACCCCAGTTGATCGTTGCGGAAAGCGCGCGAGGTCAGCGTGAGGCGTTCGGCCTGCTCCTTCAGCGTGGCCAGGATCTTGGGGTGGCAGTGACCCTGGTTCACCGCCGAATAGGCGGCGAGGAAATCCAGATACCTGTTTCCCTCTACGTCCCAAACCCAGATTCCCTGCCCCCTGGCGAGGACGACATCCAGAGGCCAGTAGTTCATGGCCCCGTACTCGTTCTCCAAGCGAATGTAATCCTGCGTGTTCATCTCGGCCACCTCCCCACCTTTTAGTACGAAACTCGCGGATAGGCTGACGACGTGCGATGCGACTCAGGAAACTACGTCCAATATGAATACGATGTATCATCTCAATGATCCGGGGGGCGGGGGGTGTGAGGGCGGCGCAGCCGCCCTCACACCCCCCATTTACCCCACGTGTTGTTAATAGAAGGAGGGTGGCCAAGATTATTTAGTGGTTTCAGGGATTTAT
>CAZWPV010000466.1:0-110 GCA_964635485.1 uncultured Anaerolineales bacterium | reverse complement strand
CCGCTGTCTTACAACCCGCCAAATGTGGGGTGGCCGGTACCATCCCCCCCCCCGGGGGGGGGGGGGGGGGGGGGGCGCCCCCCCCCCCCCCACACCCCCATCTTCCCCTA
>CAZWPV010000465.1:1378-2753 GCA_964635485.1 uncultured Anaerolineales bacterium | reverse complement strand
ATGGCTTTTAGAACGCAGGTTCTATTTTTGTACAAAGTGGCGAATTGGTGGGTTTTGGGTCTTGACTCTCCCCTTACCGGAGGGTGTATACTGTAGGCATCGAAGCTTCTATTCAACGAGCGTGCACGGAGAGTGACAATGTTCAAAATCGGAGAGTTCTCAAGATTCAGCCAGGTGACGGTAAAGACGTTGCGTTATTACGACGAGATCGGTCTACTCAAGCCGGCAGAGGTAGACCCCTTTACCGGGTACCGCTACTACTCGGCCAACCAGTTTCCCCGCGTCCACCGCATCTTGGCGCTGAAGGACCTGGGGCTAACGCTCGAGCAGATCGGCGATTTGCTCGAGGGCGACCTGTCCCCGGATCAGATCCGCGGCATCCTGCGCGTGAAGCAGAGCGAGATCAAGCGGCAGGTGGCGGAGGAGCAGGCGCGGCTGGCACGGGTCGAGCAGCGGCTGAAGCAGATCGAACAGGAGGAAGCAATGCCTACACAAGAAGTCGTTATCAAAAAGGTTCCGGCGCAGAGGATCGCCTCGGTGCGGGATACCGTCACCACCGCTGGGATCGCACAGCTCTTTGGTGAGCTGTTCGGCTATCTGGGCCAGCGCGGCCTCGGCCCGGCCGGTCCGCCCATCGGCATCTACTATGACGAAGAGTTCCGCGAGGGGGCCATCGATGCCGAGATCGCAGCGCCGGTGGCGGGTTCGGTGCCCGAAGGAGGGCGGGTAAAGGTGCGCGAGTTGCCCGCCGTCGCCCAGGCGGCGAGCATCATCCACGAAGGCGCCTACGAGGACGTGGGAGGGACGTATGGTCAGTTGCTCAAGTGGGTCGAGGCCAACGGCTATCGCATCGCCGGGCCGGTGCGCGAGGTGTACGTGCAGGGAGTCGAGCCGGGCCGCGATCCGTCCGAGTATGTGACCGAGGTCCAGTTGCCGGTGGAGAAGGCGTAAGACGTAAAGCGTGAAGCGTGGTGCGTGAGAGCGTTATCGCGCACCACGTTTCACGCACCGTGTGGAGGAGAACCAGGGCGTGCTGACGGGCAATGTCGTGCGCGAGGTGGAGAACAAGCTGCGCACCGGGCTCAAGAGCGGGCGCATGAGCGGAGGGAGTGATGAGGAGGACGAGCGAAGACCCAAGAGGCTAAAGCGTTAGGCGAGCGTATCGCCGCGCTCGTTGGAGGTGGGCAGGTAATCGAGGCCTATGATCTGCTATCTCCGATTCTCGCCGAGCGCACGCCGTTCGCTATGCTGCGGCGCATTGGCGAGCCGGTCGGCGTGTGTCCGCAAAAAGCGATAGATGCCTTTCTGGACCTCATCGCCACCGACAAGACCGAGGGCGGCTGGGTAGTTATCCAGAGCGTGCTGGCGCAGATGG
>CAZWPV010000465.1:0-1368 GCA_964635485.1 uncultured Anaerolineales bacterium | reverse complement strand
CGCGACCTGGCGGGGGTGTTCGCCCGCTGCCGGGATTTCATCGTCGCCGCCGACGTGTGGTACGCCGCCGATACGCTGGGCGAGGGCGTGGCCGGTCAGGCATTGGTGCGGCACTTTGATCCGGCGCTGAAGCTGCTCGCCCCCTGGCGCGAAGATGATAACCCTTGGGTGCGGCGGGCGGTGGGCACCGGCGTACACTTTTGGGCCAAGCGCTCGCGCGGCGCGGTGGAGCTCGTGTCTCGGGCAAAGGCGCTGCTGGCGTTTTTGGAGCCGATGTTCGAGGAATGGGACATGATCGCCGCCAAGGGCGTGGGCTGGGGGTTAAAGACGCTGGGCCGGCGCTATCCCGGCCTGATGGCCGATTGGCTGCCAGAGCAGGTCGATCGCCGCCACCGCGCGCTGATGCTGCGCAAGGCGATGGCGGGGCTTTCGGAGGAGCAGCGAGAGACCTTTCGGGTTTCCAAAACCCGAAAGGTTTGATGGCTATGAAGCTCGAATTCCAAGAGTACCGCCCGCGCAAGATCGTCAATGTCCACAAGCACGTGGACGGCCCTTGGTTCTGGGGCAAGTACACGGCACATCCCTACGTGGGCTGCCGCAGCGGGTGCGCGTTCTGTTACGCCCGGGGCGAGCGCTACCTGCGGCGCGACCCCGAGACCTTTGATACGCTCATCGGGGTCAAGGTCAACGCGGTGGAGCTGCTGCGGAAGGAGCTGCCCAAGCTCGCGCGCGACGTGATGTCCGTCGGCGACTGGCAGCGTCCGGCGGAGGACCGCTATCGCCTTTCGCGCGGGATGCTGGAGGTGGTGCGCGATCTTGGGTTCCCGTTGTTCATCACCGCGCGCTCGCCGCTGCTGACCCGCGATCTCGATCTGCTGGTAGAGATCAACGCGCGGGCCTGGGTAGGTGTGGTCTACTCCATCAGCAGCGTCGATCCGGTGCTGAAGCGTGCCTTCGAGCCACGCAGCCCTGGCGTGCGGCTGCGCCTGCGGGCGATGGCGCAATTGGCGGACGCGGGTATACTTGTCGGTGCCAACCTGATGCCGGTGCTGCCCTTCGTGGGCGACGACGAGGCGCATCTGGACGAGACGATCCGCGCCGTCAAGGACCACGGCGGGGCGTTCGTGCTGGGCGGCGGGCTGACGATGGACGGCGTCCAGGCGCAGCGCACGCTGGAGGCTTTCCGGCTGTTCGACCCCACGCTGGAAGCGCGGGTGCGGGAATTGTATGACTGGGACGTGGGCGGAAAACCCGGCTACAGCCCGCCTGGAGACTACAATGCCCGGCTGGGACTCTTGATTCGCGAGCTGTGCGCCCGCCACGCCATCCTCGACCGCATGCCGCGCTACATCGCGCCGGGGCCGCTGG
>CAZWPV010000464.1:1480-2753 GCA_964635485.1 uncultured Anaerolineales bacterium | reverse complement strand
CAGTTCAAGGCGGCCTACGAGGCGGCCTACGGCGATCCACAGGGCAAGCTGAGTCCTTTCAGCCCGCACGGTCACGATGCGGCGGCCGTGCTGCTCGCCGCCATTGACCGCGTTGCGATCAAGGATGGCAACAATCTCGTTATCCCGCGCAAGGGCCTGGCCGAGGAGATCCGCAAGACCAAGGACTTCTCTGGGCTGACCAGCGGAGCGATCACGTGCGATGCCACGGGAGAGTGCGGGCCGCAGGAATTGGTCTTTATGATTGTGGAAAGCGGCGCGTGGGTGGAAGCGCCGGGTCAGTAGTTCCTATCTTTCGCCCGTAAGAGCAATCGCTGGGGTGGGCCACCTGGCCCACCCCGGTGTTCCTTCCCCGATGAACAGCCGCGGATCTAGGGAGAAGCGGTTGTGATAAATCGCTTCTAGCTGCATTAGTGAGGTTTCTCTATGCTCAGTGCTACCCAGGCACGTCCCAAGCGCTCCCTCAATCTCGGAAGGTGGATACGCCCGCTGGTCGCCGTGCTGGTCGTCGCTTTCATACTGTGGCGATTGTGGACCGTCCTCTTCGTCCAGCAAGCCTACGGCGCAGAAACCTGGGTGCGTTTTGGTATCTCTGGTCTCATCCTGGGTGCGGTCTATGCCGTGGTCGCCTTGGGCTACACGTTGGTCTATGGTATCCTGTTCATGATCAACTTTGCCCACGGCGATGTTATGATGCTGGGAGCCTTTGCCGGCTATTTCACGCTTGAGGCGTTCGATGCCGCCGGTCTTTTGAATAGAAGTCTCGCCTGGTCCATCGTCTCCATCGCCGCCGCTTTTGCCGCTGGCATGCTTGTGGGTATGGTCGTCGCGATTCTACTGGAGCGCGTCGCATACCGTCCACTGCGCACAGCACCCCGTCTGGTGCCGTTGATCAGCGCCATCGGGGCCTCCCTCTTGCTGGAGAATGCGGCCCAGCTCATGTTCGGTACGGCGCGCCACGCCTACGCCAACCCGGACGTGATTGAGCGTAACGCCGGTTGGGTCTTGATGGTGAATGGCAAGGAGGTGCTGGTAACCTACACTGGCGCTCTAACCTTTGTGATGTCGATTCTCTTGATGATTGGGTTGTATATTTTGGTACAGCGTACCAAGACGGGCAAGGCGATGCGGGCTGTGGCCGAGGACAAGGATGTGGCTGCGTTGATGGGCATAGACGTGAATCGCGTCATCGCCAATTCTTTTGCCATCAGCGGCGTGCTCGCCGGTGCGGCGGGGGTCATGTGGGGATTGCACA
>CAZWPV010000464.1:0-1380 GCA_964635485.1 uncultured Anaerolineales bacterium | reverse complement strand
GGCGCGTTGCATGGCCTGTTGATGGCGGCATTTACGTGGCTGGTAGGCTCTTTGATAGGTTCTGGCGTGGCTCTGCGTAAATGGCTGGCACAACTCACCCCTCAAGCAGTCGAGCTGCTCACCTTTGGCCTATCTCCGGCGGCGGCCGCCGCGGTGGTGTTTGCCGCGCTGGCAATAGGGGGATTGGCCGGCGCGCTGCTGGCCCAGGCGTCGACGCGCTACAGGTGGCGAGAGTCTCTGTCGCAGCGCTGGGGTACGGCACGCGAGAGGATCGAGGCTGTCCCTGCCGTGAAAGGCTTCAGGCAGCACAGATATTCGCGGCACATCCTGTATGGGGCCGGCCTGCTGGTGTTGCTCGTCGCACCCCTGGTATTGGGCAAGTACTGGAACTATACGGTGGGGACTGTGGGCATCTATGTGATGCTGGGACTGGGGTTGAACATCGTGGTCGGTATGGCCGGACTCTTGGATCTCGGTTACGCCGCGTTCTTTGCCATCGGGGCCTATACCGTTGCCCTCTTGACGGCCCCTGAGCCGCACGGCGTTATGGCCAATTTCTGGCTGGTGCTCCCACTTGGTATCGCGTTGGCCTCGGCCGCCGGTGTGCTGTTGGGTATCCCGGTGCTGCGCATGCGTGGCGACTATCTCGCCATCGTGACGCTGGGATTTGGAGAGATCATTCGCGTCTTGTTAAAGAGCGACACGCTGACCAGCTTCACGGGAGGGCCGCAGGGCGTCCGTGCCGTTGGCGGGCCGAGCATATTGGGCTTTCGAGCCGACGACAGGCTCTACGTGTACCTCATCATCCTGGGTATCGCGCTCGTGGCTTCCGTCACCTACCGTCTGCAGCACTCCAGGGTCGGCCGGGCCTGGATGGCGATGCGCGAGGACGAGGACGTGGCGGAGGCAATGGGCATCTACACCCTCAAGTACAAATTGCTGGCCTTTGCCATCGGGGCCGGCTTCGCCGGGCTTGGCGGTGCGATCTTTGCCGCGCGCAACAAGTATGCCAACCCGGAGGATTTCGCCCTCATCGCCTCCGTCAATGTGCTGTCGCTGGTCATCATCGGTGGCATGGGTAGCATTCCGGGCATTATTCTGGGAGCTTTGGTGCTGAAGGGTTTGCCAGAGATCCTGCGCCAGTTGGAGGATTATCGCATGTTGGCCTTTGGCGCTTTGCTCATCGTCATGATGATCCTGCGTCCAGAGGGCCTGTGGCCATCCCAGCGCAGGGCGATGGAACTGCACGAGCCTGTGGAATAGCCTGGGCGAACGTCGCCGGGCTTTCGGCGGGAGTTGGATTGTGAGTATCCTGGAAGCAAATCAAGTCACCAAGCGGTTTGGCGGGCTGACTGCCGTCAGCACGGTGGATATCAGCGT
>CAZWPV010000463.1:0-2755 GCA_964635485.1 uncultured Anaerolineales bacterium | reverse complement strand
TCGAGTGTTTGATGTTCCGCGCGCAGGAGATGGCGCGCTACGTGGAGCGCGGCGTGCTCGATGTGGGCCTCACGGGCAAGGATTGGATCCTGGAGAACGACGCCGACGTCGTCGAGGTCGAAGACCTGGTCTACAGCAAGACGATGGCCAAGGCGTATCGCTGGGTGCTGGCTGTGCCGGAGGATTCGGACGTGCAGAGCGTGAAGGATTTGGAGGGCAAGCGCATCGCCACGGAGTTGGTGCAAGCCACCCGGCGCTACCTGGAGGCGCACGGCGTCGACGCAGAGGTGGAGTATTCCTGGGGCGCGACGGAGATCAAAGCACCCCTGCTGGTGGACGCCATCGTCGAGGGGACAGAGACCGGCTCGACGCTGCGGGCCAACCGGCTGCGTATCGTCGATACGGTGGCCGAATCGACGGCCAAGCTGATCGCCAACCACCAGGCCTGGGCCGATCCCTGGAAGCGGGAAAAGATCGAGACGCTGGCGATGCTCCTCAAGGGCGCGTTGGAGGCGGGAGGGCAGGTCGGCCTGAAGATGAACGTGCCCAGGGACAAGCTGGAGCAGGTCTCGCGCCAGCTTCCCTCGCTGCACACGCCCACCATCTCCAGCCAGACCGACCCGGACTGGGTGGCCCTGGAGGTCGTCATCGACGAGCACACCGTCCGTGACCTGATCCCCGAGCTGAAGCGGGCCGGGGCCACGGGGATCATCGAGTACCCGCTGAACAAGGTGATTTATTAGCGGGCGCATTTATCTTCTTGGGCAGGCTCCCTTGCCCAAGATCGAGAAAGGCGCGTTGAGCGACACGTGTAGCGATAATCCTAATGCGCCTTGGTGAATTGTAAGGCAATCGCATTTGGCCGCCCACGCTCGGCCTGGATTGCCAAATCCAGGCCACATTGGCCTTTTTCGCCGGATTTGGCAATCCGGCGAGAGCAAATAGGCACATAGAGAGACTTGCATTAACAGATTTTTCCAAATGCAATCGCCATATGGTGAGTTGCCAATTCGCCCATTTTGGCTATAATGTGATTATCTCGCAAGGAGAAATGACAAGGTGACTCGCATCAGGAACTGCAATAGTCGTGCAACCCGGTCCCGCGATGGCGGCGCGGTGCACGCTGCTCTATTGCAGTGCGCGTGTCGGTAGATAGCCAAAATACCATCGCAGGCTGTGGGTGCACGTCACGCCCCACGGCCTTTTTCTTTCCACTCGGTCTTGGCTGGGCCGTGGGCGTCGTTCGTCGTCCGCGGCCTTGTTTTTGTGCAGGGCCTGCTCGATGTGGAAGGTTTGCTGCGATGGCGAGAAGAAACAGATGATCGAAAAAGCGCACGGCGCGCACCAGTTGGGATCCGGTGGCCGACTGGTACGATGGCTGGATGGGCAAGGGCGGCAGCGAGCATCACCGCCAGCTTGCCATCCCGGCGGTGCTAGATCTGCTAGAGCCTCAACCAGGCGAGGAAATTTTGGACGTAGGTGCCGGTCAGGGGGTGCTGGCTGCGCCCATCGCCGAGGCGCAGGCCAGGTACACGGGTGTGGACCTCAGCGAGAGGCTGCTGCAGCGCGCGCGCAAGCATCACGGTCGCCGGGGGCGCTTCATCCGGGGCGATGCACGCCGACTCGCCGAGGTATCCGGCCTGCGAGAGGGCGGGTTCGACGCGGTCGTCTTTCTGCTCAGCATTCAGAATATGAACCCGCTTCAACCTGTGCTGGAATCGGCGGCCTGGGCGCTCAGGGTCGGTGGTCGGCTGGTGATGCTGCTGACGCATCCCTGCTTCCGTGTGCCCCGCCAGAGCGGGTGGGGATGGGACGCGGGCCGCAAGCTACAATACCGGCGCATCGACCGCTACCTGACGCCGCTTTCCGTGCCGAAGAAATCCTATCCTGGGCGGGAGAAGGGGGTGACGCTGGATTTTCATCGTCCGTTGCAGGATTGCGTCAACGGGCTGGCGGATTGTGGCCTGGTGGTGGATTGCATCAGGGAGATTCCCACGCATGAGATTCGCGCGTCCGGCCCGCGCGCCAAGGCCAGGAACGCGGCCAATCGAGAGGTGCCTCTTTCCTGGGTCTGCGCGCGATCAAGACTATGAGAGCGATTTGTCCAGGTCGTCCGCCAGCGCCTCGGCAGTGGTGAAGAGAATGCCCTTCAGGCCCAGGCTGCGGGCGGTCTGCACGTGGCCTGTCGTATCGTCGATAAAGACCGCTTCCTCCGGCTCCACCCCCAGCCGCTCCAGCGTGATCTCGAAAGCGGCGGGGTCGGGCTTTTTCACCCCCTCGTCGCCGGAGCAGAAGACCACGTCGAACAGGTCGAGGATGCCCCATTCATCGAGCCAGCGGGCCAGGCCGGGCGGCGAGTTGGAGAGCACCGCCAGCTTGTAGCGGTCCTCCGCGCGCAGCCGCCGGATCAGCTCGGCGACGCCCTCGTTCAGCGCCTCGTCGGCGCGGTAGCGCTGGTCGAAGGCGTCGATGGCCTCCGGCGTGTGCAGGTTGAGCTGGGGGCCGATGGCGCGCCAGAATTCCTCGCTCGTCTTGCGCCCTACAAGTGCGTCTTCCCACGCCTGACTGCCGAACATGATGGGGTTGAGCGAGCCCGGCTCAATCCCCAGCTCCTCCTCGTAGCCCCGGAAGAGGGACATTGGCTTTTGGGCGGATATGACGCGACCAAAGTCAAAGATGATTGCCCTGATCGTCATTGTGCGCTCCTAGTATACTGAATATGCATGAAGGGGCAGTTCGCGGTACACTTGAAGTG
>CAZWPV010000462.1:0-2756 GCA_964635485.1 uncultured Anaerolineales bacterium | reverse complement strand
CCGCTGCCGGCGGGGATCCACTCGCCGTTGTAACGCCGGGCGATGTGGAGGTGCGAGGCATCGGCAAAGCCGCCCTCGCAGGAGGGATGCCCGATGGGTTGGCCTTGTTTCACGTACGTGCCCGCAGTGACGCGGCCCTCGTAGTAGACGTGCATGTAGAGCACCACCCATCCACTCTGTTCGTAACCATCGCCGTCGAGGTCGACGATCACCTCGCCATAGTCGCTGCGCAGCACCAGCCCCGGCGCAGCGGCGGTGACCCAGTCCTGCGAGACGGCGCAATGCGGGATTTTGTCGCTGGGTACAAAGTCGAGCGCGGCGCGCCCGCTGCCGTTGCCCCAGCCGCCGTGCGGTCCGCCGGTATAGTACCACGTCTTGCCGGCCTCCCACGGCAGCTTCATCTCCGGCTGGGTCAAGTCGGGCGGCAGCAGCGGATCGACGGTGTAGGCAAAGGGGTTGCCGAATAGGCGTTGATAGGTTGCCAAGAAACCGTCGGGACCGACCACCGAGAGCCATTCCTCCTTGCTGAGCGCGAGCTCGCCCAGGCAGTTCTGCACGCCGGCGGTGCCGGGGTTGAGCTCGGGCGCGATGGCAAAGCGATGGCCGCTGCGCAGGCGCACGGTCGTGCGGTCGCCACGCTTCCAGCCATAGTACCCCTCGTTGAGCTTTACCGCCGCCCAGCTCAGTTGGTTGAACAGCCCGGCCTGCCCCACGTTACCAAGCGGCGCGTCGAGCTTTTCGGCGGGCGGGGAGGATTGGGTCACCCATCCGGCCCGCAGCTCCAGCAGCGCCAGCAGCACGCGCGGTCCCACGCTGAAACGCTGTGACACCAGTTGGACGATCTGCGCCCCCGTGCGCACCTGCCCCTCGGTCACCTCTGTGTAGCTCGCCAGGTAGCCGCCTTGTTCGGCCACGAACCCTTCCAGGTCAAAGTGGATGGTGGCCGGGCCGTAGACCAGTTCACTATCAGGGATCAACTTGAGGTACGGGCCGGTCTCGGTGGCGGTGATGGGGATGTAGAGCGTCTGTCCGGCGCGGATGGCGTTGGCGCTGGGCAGGTCGTTGGCGGCGACGATCTCCTCAACGGTGCAGCCGAACACCAACGCAATTTGGCTAAGCGTCTCGCCGGGCTGCACGACGTACGTCTCGATTCCCTCGCCATTGGGCAGGTCGGCGGGGGTGGGATTGGGTGTGGGCGTGCCCGAGTAGGTGCCGGAATAAGCTGGAGAGGGCAGAGAAGTGGCGGTGGGCAGCGGCGTGGCTGTGGCGAGCGCGGTGGGGACGGGAAACCGCACCGGCTCGGTTCCCGCGGCTGGCGTTTGTTGACTGGGTATGGGGCATGCACAAGAGGCTGTGATGCAGCACAGCACCGCCCCTCCGATCAAGCCCAGCCAACGTGGTTTTTTCATCACGCTCATTACTCTCCGCAAACAGCGAAGAGTCTACCAGAGATGGGGGAAAAGACAAGTGTGCAAGTGGCAAGTATGCAAGTGATTATGCGCCCGAAATGCCCCGCCAGAGCTGGTAGAGGCCAAAGCCGGTCAGCGCGATCGCTGATAGTCCCAGCAGGATGCGGTTCACCTTGGGGCCGAGGTGGCATGCCAGGCCGAAGAGCAGGATCAGGGTGGCCAGGCTGGCGATCATGGCAACGTAGAATCCAGCCAGGAAGCCGATGCCGAGCGCGGGAGCCTCGCGCCAGCCTTCCAGTAGGATCGGGCCGGTGACCAGACTCCAGTAGAGATACGGGCCGGGACTGAGCATGTTCATCAGCGTGGCCTTGAGCAAACCTTGCTGAGGTGGGCTGACCTCCAACGTGGCGTCTGCGTCGAACGTGCGCCAGGCCTTGAACGCTCCCCACGCCAGATACAGGATGAACAGCCCGCTGGCGACGTAGAGAAAGCGCTCCATCCAATCCGGCACCTGGCTCAGCACGAGCAGCATCAGGGTGATGATGGGCGCGTCGCTGAGGAGCGGGGCCAGGGCCATCGGCAGCGCGCGCCGCCAGCCGCGGTTCAGCGCCTGCGAGAGGACGTAGGTCTGGAAGGGGCCTGGCAGCACGGCGGCGGTGAAGCCGTAGCCCAGACCTTGAGCGATGTAGCCGAGCATCAAAGCGGTAACCTCAACGTCACCCGCGTGTACGCCCCCGGCGCGCTCTCCACCGCCAGCGTCCCGCCGACGACGGCCATCATCGTCGAGTGCAGGGCCAGCCCGTGGCCGCTGCCTGGGTCCGATGCGCTTCCTGCTCCCAGGCCCACGCCATCGTCCTCGATGGTGATCTCCAGCCCGTGGCGCTGGGCGACCGCGATGCGCAGATGCAGCGGGGCGTTACCCTCGCGGCGGCCGTGACGCGCGGCGTTGCGCACCGCCTCGCGTGCGGCGTAGAACAGTACCTCGGCGGTGAGGGTGGGGATGGCGTGTGCTCTTTGCTCTGCCTCCGGCTCGATCTCCCACGCCACGGCGTCAAAGGCGTGGCCGAATTCCTCGTCCACCGCCTGACGCAGTGCGCCGACGAGCCCCAGGCGCGCCACCTCCGGTGCGGTGGCGGTGGGCATCTCGTGCAGCAGGTCAGCGATCTGGCGGTGGGCGTCGGCCAGCGCCTCGACGGTGTCCGCGTGGCTCTCGTCGCTCAGCGTCAGCATCGCCGCGTGGAGGCGCGGCAGAACCTCGTCGTGCAGCACGCGCCGCGCCCGTTGGTCGAGCACCTGGCTCTCGGCCAGACGCTCGCGCTGCAGCGCCATCAGCCGGCGGGCCATCTC
>CAZWPV010000461.1:0-2762 GCA_964635485.1 uncultured Anaerolineales bacterium | reverse complement strand
GCCGTTCGCGGTCTCCGAAGCGCCCGGCGAGTGGGGCATGTTCCTCTACTTCAACCTGGAGCAGGAGACACCCCTGCAGGATGTGAGGGTCCGGCAGGCCATCGCCCACGCCGTGGACCGGCAGGCGCTGGTGGAGCGCGTCCTGTTCGGCTTTGGTGATCCGGGCAATCCCGGCTTCCTGCCGCCGGCCAACCCGTTCCACAACCCCGACGTGCCGGACTATGCTTTCGACCTGGAGCAGGCAAAGGCCTTGCTTGAGGATGCCGGGTACGATGGCACGCCGATCCAACTGGCCTATTCGCCTGACTGGATCATGGCCTCGACGCGCGTGGTCGAGATCATCCAGGCCGGAATGGAGGAGATCGGCATTCCGCTGGATCTGGTGACGATGGACCAGGCCACGATTGACGCGGCAGCGACCGAGGGGACCTATGAGATGCTGATCACCGGCTTTGGCGGGCTGGGCGGCGATCCCGACCAATTGCGGCGCAACTTTGCCAGCGCCAGCCCGTCGTCGGGCTTTAGCCGCGCCCAGGGCTATGCCAACGCCGATTTCGACGCGCTGGCCGAGGCGCAGGTCTCGATGGGGGACGACGCCGAGCGCCGGGAGGCGGTGAATCAGATGCAGGTCATCTTGGCCGAGGACCTGCCCGTGCTGCCGCTGTACTATACCGCCCGCGTGGTCGTGTTCGACGCCGAGGTGTTCGATAACTGGTACTTTACCCCCGGCGGATTTGGCGGCGGCATTCCAATGCCGTATAATAAACACCAGTTCATCGTCGGCCTGTCTGAAGGGCTGGCGATTCGCAGCAGGTAGTGGCAAGCTGCGTGCCTGCCTGGGAGTTGAGTTGAACGATCTGCGCGCCTTTTTCGAGGACCTAGCCGAGAGATGGGACGCCCAGCAGCCGCCCGACCGTCAGGAGGTGTTGCGGCTGCTGCTGGCCCCCTTTGCCGCCAAGTTGGGCACGGCGCGGGCGATCCTGGAGGTGGGCAGCGGCACCGGGGCGCTCATCCCCTGCCTGCGCGAGCGCGCCCCAGCGGCCCGGTTGGTCTCTATCGACTTGGCGCACGCCATGCTGCGGCGCGCCCGTCGGCGCTGCCCCGATGCCGCGCTCGTCCAGGCCGACGTGCACCGGCCGCCCTTCATCCAACAGGCAGGCGCGTTCGACCTGGCCGTTTGCCACAACAGCTTTCCCCACTTTGCCGATAAACCGTCCGCTCTGCGCGAGCTGGCGCGGGTGCTCGCCCCCGGCGGGCGCCTGCTCATCCTGCACGATCTGAGCCGCGCAGAGGTGAATGCCATCCACGGCGGCACAGGCCCGCCGATCCACCACGACCTGCTGCCGCCGGGCGAGGAGGCGCGGCGAATGCTGCTCGAAGCCGGGTTTAGCGACGTGTGGGTAGAAGATGTGCCCGCGCACTACATGGTCAGCGGACAACGCTCGGCGTGAGGGAGTAAGTCACCGAGGCTCTCAGAAGAGTCGCTGCTGATTCCTAAAAGTCGGTGATTCGCCTCGCCCGGTCTCGGTACTTTTCACGGAACTGGGCGTTGAGGCGAAGGACCTCTTGCTCGTCGCCGACGAAGGAACAGCGCAGACAGTAATACTCGTCCGCGTCCCGGTCGTAGAGCATGTCCATGTCGATCTCGCGCATCAGGCAGCGCGGACAACGATAGTTCAGCTTGCCTTTTCTACCTTGAGCCATGTGCGCAGCTCCCCTTTTCCTTTGACGGCTTTCTTGATGCCGATGGTGTACATGGGCGAGAAGGCAAACCCCTCGCGGAAATAACCCGCGGCCTTGTCCGTGTTCGCCCGCATGGTGAGGCGGGTATCGATCTGGGGCACCAAGGCCTCGGCTCGCGCGATGCCGTCCATCTCTGCCTCGCGGCACCGGTAGGCATAGTCGATGCTTTCGGTTCCCGACGCTCCCTCCAGTGTGAGCCTGACCCCGGTCAAGTCCTCAGGGTACTCGGTGGTGCCGTAGCAGGCGGTGATGTACTCGTTGATCGTCACCTCTGCCTGCGAATCGGTCGTATCGATGATCTTGCGCACAATCTCGATCTCGCCCGTGCCCTCGGCGAAGCGAAAGACCGACTGCACACTGATGGTAAAACTGGCGAACTCAATCTCCACGGGATCGAGGGTCACGACGCGGGTATCCCCCTCCTCCGAGAAAGAGGCCAGCGTGCGGCAGGTACACAGGTCCACCTCTTCTCCTTTGTGAGCGAACTTGCAGCTCTTTACCGCCCCCTCCCCGGCGTAGTGGGTAAAGTAGCCCGCCCGGTAGAACGACTGCACCAGAAAGGGATACGAGGCATCCTGCAAGCACTTTATTCCCACGCCGCAGGGCCGCACCAGCTTGGCTGCATAAGGCCGCAGGTCGATCATCGCCCCGCCCTGGTTCATGTCCAGGCAGGTGCGCATCCAGGGATCGACGTACCAGAACTGCTGTCGCTTGGAGCCGTACAGGATGTCCTTCCAAAGCGTGCATTCAGGGCGGATGTAGGGGCGATCCCGGCGGTAGATGTCAGCGAACTCGCTCATCGTCACGTCCTTGGCCTTGCCCTCCCGCTTGAGTTGTCCGTAGTAGGCCATCCCGTCTTGATAGCTCTTGAGCAGAAAGGCGTAATCCGATTCCCAACGGCCGGTCTTACTCATCCAGCCGGGGCCCACGAACATCATGTTGTAGGCATAGCCACGGTTGTATTTTACCATCGCGCGGTACTGGTCGACCATGTTCTTGAAATACGGGATCTCGCGCTC
>CAZWPV010000460.1:0-2765 GCA_964635485.1 uncultured Anaerolineales bacterium | reverse complement strand
GGCGGCGGTCGTGGTCGAAGAAGGGCGCGCAGGCCTGGCCTACGCCGACATCACCACCGGCGAGTTCGCCACGGCCCAATTGGACGCAGACGCGGTGGCGCAGGAATTGGCGCGCCTACAGCCTCGTGAGTGTCTGATCCCCAAGGGGCAGGAAGCAGGGGGCAAGAAGCAAGAAACAGGTCGAGAATCTCCAATCTCCAATCTCCAATCCCTGGGCGCACACATCACGCCGCTTCAATCCTACCGCTTCGAACTCGGCGCTGCTCGCCAGGTACTCCTGGATCACTTTGAAGTGGCCACGCTTGATGGCTTTGGCTGCGCGGGCAAGCCGCTGGCCATCCGGGCCGCCGGTGCCGTGCTCCACTACCTGCGCGAGACGCAGAAGGGGGCGCTGGCGCAGGTGGTCAGCCTCAGCACCTACACCACCGAGCGCTTTATGGTCCTCGACGCGGCCACGCGTCGCAATCTCGAGCTGGTCGAAACGATCCGTGAGCGCGCGAACGCAGGGCGTTCGAAGACTCGCGGTTCGCTCCTGGGCGTACTCGACCTGACGCTAACGCCGATGGGCGGGCGGTTGCTGCGGTCACGCCTGGCTCAGCCCTTGCTCGACCGGGGGGCGCTGGAGGCGCGCCTGGACGAGGTGCAGGCGTTCTACGACGACACCATCCTCCGTGGCCGCGTGCGCGAGATTCTCAAGGGGCTGCCCGATCTGGAGCGGCTGACCAATCGCGTGGTGGCAAGCATCGCCGCTCCACGCGACTTGGTTGGGATCAGGCGAGCACTGGAAGCGATACCTCAACTCACAGAAAAGATGCAGGAGGCAGGAAGCACGACAAAGGACAATCCTGCTTCTTGCCTCTTGTCTCTTGTTTCCTCCCTCGATTCCTGCGAGGACGTCGCCGCCCTCATCGCCTCCGCCATCGCCGACGACCCATCTGCCAGCGTCTCCGCCGGGGGCGTCATCCGGAGCGGTTTCTCCGACGAACTGGATGCCATCCTCACGGCAACGCGGGATGCCAAGGCGTACATCGCCAACCTGGAGAAGGGGGAGCGCGAGCGCACCGGCATCAAGAGCCTCAAGGTGGGCTACAACAAGGTCTTTGGCTATTACATCGAGGTCACCAAGGCCAATCTGGATGCCGTGCCGGAGGCGTACATTCGCAAGCAGACGCTGGTCAACGCCGAACGCTACATCACGCCGGAACTGAAGGAGTACGAGGCGCTGATCCTCAACGCCGAGGAGCGGCAGGTCGAGGTTGAGACGCGGCTGTTTAGGGAGGTCTGCGCGCAGGTGGGGGCACGGGGTGGGGTGCTGCTCAAGACAGCGCGGGCGTTGGCGCGACTGGACGTGGCGTCAACATTGGCGGAGGTGGCCGTGCACAACCGCTACGTGCGGCCCGAAGTGACCGACGACGATGTGCTGGAGGTCGTCGCCGGGCGGCATCCCGTCGTCGAAAAAGCGCTGCACAGCGAGCCTTTCATGCCCAACGACCTGCGCCTCAACGGCGACGAGCGCATCCTGGTGATCACCGGGCCGAACATGGCCGGAAAAAGCGTGTACCTTAGACAGAACGCCCTGATCGTCCTGATGGCGCAGATGGGCAGCTTCGTCCCCGCTGATAGTGCGCGCATCGGCATCGTGGATCGCATCTTTACCCGCATCGGCGCCCAGGACGAGGTCGCCGCCGGGCAGTCCACCTTTATGGTCGAGATGGTCGAGGCGGCCAACATTCTCAACCACGCCACGCCGCGCAGCCTGCTCATCCTCGACGAGATCGGGCGCGGCACCAGTACCTACGACGGGATGTCCATCGCCTGGGCGATGGTCGAGTACCTGCACAACCACCCCCAGCGGCGGGCGCGCACGCTGTTTGCCACCCACTACCACGAGCTGACTGAGCTGGCCGACCGGCTGCCGGCGGTGCGCAACTACAACCTAGGGGCGATTGAGGAGGGGGACCACGTCGTCTTCCTGCACAAGGTGGAGCCGGGTGGTGCCGACCGCTCCTACGGCATCCACGTGGCGCAGATGGCGGGCGTGCCCAAGCCCGTCATCCACCGGGCGGAGGAGATGCTGGAGCAGCTAGAGAGCGGCGAGTTTCGCCCCGGCACCCCCGCGCCGGAGCCGCGCCAGCCGGCGCTCTTTGCCACCGAGCACCCGGCGGTGAAGGCGTTGCGCGGGTTGGACGTCTCGCAGATGACGCCGCTGGACGCGATCAACACGCTATACGAGCTGCAGCGCAAGGCGAAGGAGGAATGAATTGCTCAGAGGGGACGACGGTCTCCGGCTTTGATTTACGCGGCGGCTTGCGCGGATTATCGTCTGCTTGGAGCACGAATACTATATCACCTTCGCCGTCACCTTGGCGGCCCAAAGGAAGAGCAAGCCCACGGGCAGGATCAGCAGCCCGATCCCCAGCACGGGGATCAAGGCCACGCCCAGCAGCGAGAGCACCACGCCCACCGACCCCAGCGCGATTGCCAGCACGACGATCACCAACACGAACGGCAGCTTGATCAGCCAACCCAACGCTTCACACATTTCGACTACCCCCTTCGATTGATCTCGCCTTCAATACGCACAGGGCATCTTTTGGGTTGCGCCATCGGCAGCTTGACGAATTCCTTGTTTTGTGTATAATAAATTCTACTGAAATTATAGGATTTATGATATATGGGGTATTCTATTAAGTAGGGGAAGATGGGGGGGTGTGGGGGGGGGGGGGGGCGGCGGCCCCCCCCCCCCCCCCCCGGGGGTTGTGGGG
>CAZWPV010000459.1:0-2767 GCA_964635485.1 uncultured Anaerolineales bacterium | reverse complement strand
GGCGGCTCGGTGACCATCATCGGCGCCATCAGCCCGCCCGGCGGCGATTTCTCCGAGCCGGTGACGCAGCACACCACCCGCTTCATCCGCTGCTTCTGGGCGCTGGACAAGACGCTGGCCTCGGCACGCCACTTCCCGGCCCTCAACTGGCTCGAAAGCTACAGCGAATACACCGACATGGTGATCGGCTGGTGGCGCGAGCACGGATACGAGGAGTGGCACGGGTTGCGCGAGAAAGCGCTCGAGATCCTGCAACGTGAGAACCGCCTGCAGCAGGTCGTCAAGCTGGTGGGCCCCGATGCCCTGCCGGATGACCAGCGCTTGATCCTGGAGACGGCGCGCCTGCTGCGCGAGGGCTTTTTGCAGCAAGACGCCCTCGACGACGTAGATTCTTACGCGTCTATCGAGAAGCAGATTCGCATGCTGCAGATCATCCTCCACTTTCACGACCGCGCCGCGCGCGTCATCGCCAAGGGTTGTCCCATCGTCGTCATCCGCGACCAGCCCATCATCAACCGGCTCGTACGCATGAAGACGACCGTACCCAACGACCAGGTGGCGCAGATCGACGAGGTGCGCCAGCAGTTGGACGAGCAAATGGATGAGGTAGAGAGGTTGTACATGTGACCGACTCGACGGAGCACGGAGGACAGGAAATCAGGGGCGTGGCCCGCATCGAAGGCCCCATCGTCGTGGCCGAGGGGATCGGCGACGTGGGCTACGACGAGGTGGCGGAGGTGATCGACCCGCAGGGCCGCGTGCGCCAGGGCCGGGTGCTGGAGACCGGCGAGGGCGTGGCCGTCATCGAGGTGTTCGCCGGCACGACCGGCCTCTCCATCGAAGAGACCCGTGTCCGCTTCCTCGGCAGGCCGATGCGCCTGCCGGTCTCGCTGGAGATGCTGGGGCGCGTCTTTGACGGGCTGGGCGCGCCGATGGACGGCGGGCCGGAGCCGCTGGCCGATAAGTGGGCCGAAGTCAACGGCCAGCCGGTCAACCCCACCGCGCGCGTCTACCCGCGCGACTATATCCAGACCGGCGTCTCGGCATTGGACGGGATGAACACGTTGGTGCTGGGGCAAAAGCTGCCCCTCTTTTCCGGGGCCGGCCTGCCGCACGACCAACTGGCAGCACAGATCGTGCGCCAGGCCACGCTGCCCACGGTCGGGGGACAGGCGGAGGGCGGGGAATTCGCCATCGTCTTTGCCGCCATGGGCGTCAAGCACGACGTGGCCAACTTTTTCCGCGAGGCGTTCGTCTCCAGCGGCGCGCTGACGCGCGTGGCCATGTTCCTCAACCTGGCCGACGACCCGCCCATCGAGCGCTTGATCACGCCGCGCGCCGCGCTGACGCTGGCCGAGTACCTGGCCTTTGAGCTCGATTTTCACGTGCTGGTCGTGCTGACCGACATGACCAACTATTGCGAAGCGCTGCGTCAGATCTCGAACATCCGCGGCGAGGTGCCCAGCCGCAAGGGGTATCCGGGCTATCTCTACAGCGACCTGGCCTCGATATACGAGCGCTCGGGGCGCATCAAGGGGTCCAGCGGCTCGGTCACCCAGTTGCCCATCCTGACCATGCCCAACGACGACATCACCCACCCCGTGCCCGACCTGACCGGCTACATCACCGAGGGGCAGATCGTGCTCAGCCGCGAGCTGCACCAGCGCGGCATCTATCCGCCCATCGCCGTGCTGCCCTCCCTCTCGCGGCTGATGAAGGACGGCATCGGGCGCGGGCACACGCGGGCCGATCACGCACACCTATCGGCGCAGCTCTACGCCAGCTACGCCCACGTGCAAGACGTACGCTCGCTGGCCTCCGTCATCGGCGAGGAGGAACTCACGACAGTCGACCAGCGCTACCTGGAATTCGGGCGGGTGTTCGAGCGCGAGTTCATCGGGCAGGCGGAGACCGTGCATCGCACCATCGACGAGACGCTGGACGCCGGCTGGCGGACGGTCTCGACGCTCCCGCAGGATGAGCTTACGCGCGTCAGCGAGGACGAGATCGAGCAGTATTATGGAAAGCAGAAGCAGCAAGCGGGCAAGTAGGTAGGTGAAATGACACGGCTTCGTGTTGCTCCAACCCGCAGCAATCTGCTCAACCTGCGCCGGACGCTGGAACTGGCGCGGGAGGGGCACGAGATCCTGGACCGCAAACGCGAGGTGCTGACCACCGAGCTGTTGCGCATGGCCCACGACGCGGCGATTCTGCAGGACAATGTGTGGGCAGAACTGGCCGAAGCCTATCGCGCGCTGGAGACGGCGCGGCTTTCGATGGGCCGGGAGCACCTGGAGTGGGCCGCGCTCTCCGTCAAGGAGACCATCGACGTCGATATCCGGCTGCACAGCATCATGGGCGTGGCGCTGCCCGTTATCGAGGCGCGAGGCGCGCCGCCGGAGACGCCCTACGGCCTCGGTGGTACGACCGTATCCCTCGACGAGGCCGCAGAGCGCTTCCGTCAGGTGCTGATAGATATTCCCGAGCTCTCCGAGACGATGACGACCGTGTGGCGGCTGGCGCGGGAGCTGCAAAAGACCCAGCGGCGGGTCAACGCGCTGCAATACATCTTTATCCCACAGTATGAGGAGACCATCGCCTTCATCGAGAGCACCTTGGAGGAACGGGAGCGCGAGGAGACCTTCCGCCTGAAGCGTCTCAAGTCGCGTGGGGCCGAGCCCGCCGTGGGCCCAGCCAGGCACGAGTACGAGCAGCCCTATCGCGATATTTCAGGCGGCAAGTCGCCCATCTACCGCGACCTGGGCGG
>CAZWPV010000458.1:0-2767 GCA_964635485.1 uncultured Anaerolineales bacterium | reverse complement strand
GCCTCTCCCAGCCAGTAAGCAGCCGAGGCCCCCGCAGGCCCTGCGCCGACGACGATAGCGTCGTATACGGCGTCGCAACCTGCTTTCATAGCGGCCTCAGCGCGGCTGCTTCCAGAAGCAGATCATCTGCTCGGGGCGAAAGGCCACCTGCACCAGCTCCCAGCCCTTCTCCCCCACCTCATCCAGCAACCGCTCGATGGCCTGGGTGAACGGATTCGGCCCGGCGTCGAAATAGCACGCTCCCTCGTCGTCGCAAAACATCACCGGGGGCACCTCCTCCACCGGCCCCGGCAGCGCGCCGAGCACGTCAGCCGTCGTGTGAGTCGTGATTCGGTACCGCCACTGGTCCATGTCTCCTCCTCTTTGATCTGGGACGTAGATGAACGCAGATTTCTCAGGTTTTTATTGATCGCTCAACTCGGTCCCTCTTCAAGCCAGACCATAGACCCTTTGCGAGAGTTATCAAACGCCTTGCGCTTGATCTCGGGCGTGGGGCCAAAGTTTAGCAACAAACCAACCTCGTAGCGCGTCGCCTTTAGGTAGTTAAGCAGCTGCGCTTCGTGTTCTTTCGCCAAGTTTTTCACGGCCTTCAATTCGACGATCACCGTATCGGCAACCAGCAGGTCGGCAAAGTACTCTCCAACCACTTCGTCATCATATTAGACCGTGATGCGCGCTTCTTGCACGACCTTTAGCCCCAGCCTGCACAACTCGATAACTAGCGCATTGCTGTAAACCTTTTCCAAGAACCCATAACCGAGTGCATTATAGACTTGATAGAAAGCCTTGATGACAAGTTCTGCTACATCAGTACCCATTATTCGCTGAAAAGTCACTGGTGGGGGCGCATTACTCATTAGGCCCTACCTGTGGGGGGCAGGACAAACAATGGCTGTTTCTTTACCCGCCACAGGTGCTAGTAATTGCCCGCCTACCTTCCATCTGTACGATTTCAGCGAAACATGGGTCAGTATGCTTGAAATCCACAATCCCTGCGTATTCCGATGAAATCGTCCACGAGTTCCGGGCATGTCGTCCACCTGTCGGAGCGAAGCGACGCTAGCAAGAACATTATACCCTCAAGTGGTCGACATGGGCAAGGGAGAGTTGGTCTTGCGTCGTGACTCTCCCTTGAGACAGAGCCGATAGGCATTGTGAACCAAGCGATCCAGGATGGCGTCCCCGATGGTTGGGTCGGGGAAGCGAGCGTGCCACTCGGCAACAGGCACTTGCGTGACGACCATGGTGGAAGATCGGTCATAGCGGTCGTCCAGGATTTCGAGCAAGTCCTGGGACTGGGAGCGGGTGAGGGGATCCCGGAGCCAGTCGTCGAGGACCAGGAGTTGGGTATGGGCGAAGGTGTCGAGGAGCTTGGGGTAGGAGCCGTCAGCGTGGGCCAAGGTGATATGGTGGAGAAGGCGCGAAGTGCGCTGATAGCGGACAGTGAAGTCGTGGCGGCAGACGGAGTGAGCCAGAGCACAAGAGAGGAAAGTCTTGCCGACACCGGTGGGGCCAAGGACGAGGATGTTGAGGTGCTGGTTGATCCACTCACCTTGGGCCAGATGAAGGACCAGACGACGGTCGATGCCACGAGAGGAAGAGAGGTCGAGATCTTCGATGGAAGCCGGGAGCGGCAGATGAGCCTGCCTCAGCCGCCGTTGGAGGCGGTTGTTTTCGCGGCGGATGCACTCGCGGTCGACGAGCAGGCCGAGACGATCCTCGAAGGGCAGGTCGGCGTACTGAGGGCTGTGAAGTTGCTCTTCGAGAGCGTCACGAAAAGCAGGCAGGCGGAGCTGGGTCAATTTGTCGAACAGGGGTTGGGTAAGCATAACGATCTCCTTAATGATAGTAGGTTTGGCCACGGATGTTCTCGTGGTCGGTTGGGACAGCAGTAGCAGGCTCTTCGGGCTCGACTTGATCGAGCTTGGCATCGAGGATGTTCTTGACACCCTTGTAGGAGTGAATGCCAGCCGGAAGGGCGCGCCGACAGGCGGCTTCAAGACGCTCTTCGCTGTATTGTTTGGCCAAGCGCAGGATGCCCATACAAGAACGATAGGCCTGCTGAGGATGTTTGCGGGAGTCAAACATCGTTTGCACGAGTTGGGCGGTGTGCGGCCCGATGGTGTGTGCCCAGCGGATGAAGCGGTCGGGTGACCATTCTTGATACTTTTGATGGGAAGGGGGCATGTGTTCAGCAACGGTGGTGTGCCGTCCGGGGGAATTGACACGCCGGTGAGAAGCGACCCGGCGGTTCTTGAAAAAGACCTCGATGGTGGATTCGGCGGCGCGAACGTAGACGTCTTCGTGGATCAGGGTGTGAGGAACGCTATAGTAATGCTTCTCGAACTCGACGTGATAGTCGATGTTGACGCACGCCTTCTTCCAGAGCGCGAATTCGTAGGGCGACTCAGGGAGAGGCTTGAGAGCGGGTTGGTCCAGCATTTCGAACAGCTCGCGGCGAGAGCGTCCGAGGTGTTTCATCAACCGCGCGTTGAGCTCGTCGAGGAATTCACGGATGGCCTGATTCAGATCGGCCAGGCTGAAGAAAGTGCGATTGCGCAAGCGGGCCAGGATCCAGCGCTCGACCACCTGGACTCCCACCTCTGCCTTGGCTTTGTCTTTGGGCTTTTTAACACGGGCCGGGATGACCGCAACGCCGTAATGTTGAGCCAGGTCTTGATAGGTGGGGTTCAAGTCCGGCTCGTAGCGGGAGGGATGCTTGACGCCCGCCTTGAGATTGTCTGGCACGACGATCTCGGTCACACCG
>CAZWPV010000457.1:0-2787 GCA_964635485.1 uncultured Anaerolineales bacterium | reverse complement strand
GGGCTTCCATCTGAAGCCTGTGACGAGACCTCCGGGGTCTCCCAGACCCCGGAGGTCTGTCCTGTTGGCTTTTGGCCCCATCCGTGTATAATGCGGGACAATGTACAAGTTCATCATCTTCGACCTGGACGATACACTCTACCCCCGCGACGACGGCCTGATGGGGGAGGTGGGCCGCCGCATCCAGACCTGGCTGTGCGACCACCTTGCGCTTTCCTGGGAGGATGCGGTCGTCCTGCGGCGCAAGTACTATCACCGGTACGGCACCACGCTGTGTGGCCTGCTGGCAGAGCACGAGGGGATCGATGCCCACGGCTACCTGGTCTACGTGCACGATATCCCATTGGAGGAATACATCGGTCCCAAGCCTGCGCTGGGGGCGATGCTGGAGGGAATCCCCCTGCGGCGCGTGGTCTACACCAACGCTACCGCCGGGTACGCCCGGCGCGTGCTGGGCGTGCTGGGCGTGCTTGAGCATTTCGAGGACGTCGTCGGCATCGAGGACGTGGAATTGCTCAACAAACCCTACCAGGAGGCATACGAGCGGGTGTTGGTGCGGCTGGATGCCTGGGGCCCGGAGTGCATCATGGTCGAGGACTCGGCGCGGAACCTGCGCCCGGCCAAGGCGCTGGGGATGACGACGGTGCTGGTAAACGCGCCGCCTGACTGGAGTGTCGATTTCGTCGTTGGAGATGTGCTGCAAGTGGGCCAAGTTGTAAACAAGCTGCTCGAAGAGGAGTAGGACACGGAAAAACACGGATGGGCGCGGAAGAGGTAGAAAATCTGTGTTGATCCGTGTCCCAGAGATAATGCGCATTGGCGAGTTCGAGTTCAGCCGGCGCGAGCTGGCTGGGGTGTTGAGGGGGTATTACCTGTAGAAGCACTTTGCCATGCGCGAATCCAAGGAGGACGTCGTTGAAACGTAAATCGCAGCTTTTGCTCGTCGGAATCGCCTATCTGAGCTTTATCGGCCTAGGCTTATCGGGCGCTATGCTGGGCGTGGCCTGGCCATCGATGCGCGAGACGTTTTCCCTGCCCCTTGATAGGCTGGGGATACTGCTCGTCGCCGGGATGATCGGCGGCCTTTTGGCCAGTTCTTTTAACGGCCCACTCATCTCCAGGATCGGCGTGGGGAGGCTCTTGCTGATCAGTGCCCTCCTCAAGGTGGGGGGATTGCTTGGCTATAGCGTGGCTCCTGCCTGGTGGGTGATCGTTCCACTGGGATTGGCCAACGGCTTGGGGAACGGTGTGGTCGACGCCGGATTGAACACTTACTTTGCTGCTAACCACAGCACCAAGCTGATGAACTGGCTGCATGCCTGTTTTGGCATCGGTGCGACGCTCGGCCCCATCGTGATGCGGGTTTCGCTCACTGTGGGTGGGTCTTGGCGCTGGGGCTATGCGGCCGCTGGACTGCTGAACGCGGTGTTCGCCGTCTGTTTTTGGCTCACGCGGAACCGGTGGACGCTGGCCGAGTCGGACGACGCAGCACCTAGTGCGGAGGCTGCACCTCCCGGGGAGGCGGCGCCTCTGGAAAAGGCGCAGGGTGTGCGCGCCGTCGATACGCTCAAGCTCCCGCTGGTTTGGGTGGGTGTGGTGTTGTTCTTTCTCTTCACCGGGGTCGAAAACACGACCGGCCAGTGGTCGTACAGCTTGCTTACCGAGGTGCGGTCGGTGGTCCCAGACGTGGCCGCGTTCTGGGCCAGCGCCTACTGGGGCAGCCTGACGGTGGGACGCATCCTCATCGGTTTTGTGACGGATCGGTTGGGAATCGAACGCTCGCTGCGTCTGGCGATGCTCGGCACGGTGATCGCGGGCGCCCTCATCTGGTGGAACGCTGTCAATCTGTTCGGCTTTTTAGGACTAGCGTTGATGGGATTGGCGGTATCGCCATTGTTTCCTCTTTCCGTCTCGGCTACCCCGAAACGCGTCGGCGCCAGGCACGCGGCCAACGCCATCGGCTTCCAGGTCGCCTTGGGCGGGTTGGGGTTCTCGCTGTGGCCGTCGCTGGCCGGTGTGCTGGCCGAGCGAATGGGACTGGAGGTCATCGGGCCGTTCCTGCTGCTGACCTCTGTGGCGATGTTCCTGCTGCACGAGGTGGTCACGCGGCGCAAGACGTGACAACTTGCAGTCATTGGGTTATAATCGGGGCCACTATTTTGGTGGAGGATGGATGGTGACAAAAGGTGATGCTGAACGACTCGAAGAGGGAAACGAGCTACTGATTGATTTCGAAAAACTGGGCAAAGTGGCGCAGTGCGGTGAGGCCCTCGTCCCCGTGGCGGTGCAGGATGCTGATACCAAGGAAGTGCTCATCGTCGCCTACGCTAACGAGATGGCGCTCAAGTACACGCTGGAGCACGGCGTGGCCGCGTTCTGGTCCACGTCGCGGGACGAGCTGTGGGTCAAGGGCGCGACCTCCGGCGACACGCTGCAATTGGTGGAGGTACGCGTCAACTGCGAGCAGAACTCGCTGCTGTACCTGATCAGGCTACTGGGGGAGGGAGCCTGTCACACCAAGTGCGCCGACGGCACGTCGCGCCGCAGTTGCTACTATCGCCGGATCAAGGACGGGAAACTGGAATTCGTGGAGTAGGTGATGGCAAAGATATTGAGACTGGGCATACCCAAGGGGAGTCTGCAGGAGTCGACGGTCGAGCTTTTTGGCAAGGCCGGTTACCAGATCATCGTGCGCAGCCGCTCGTACCGGCCCCACATCGACGACGAGGAGATCGAGTGTTTGATGTTCCGCGCGCAGGAGATGGCGCGCTACGTGGAGCGCGGCGT
>CAZWPV010000456.1:0-2796 GCA_964635485.1 uncultured Anaerolineales bacterium | reverse complement strand
GTTCCAGTTGTGGCCGGTGCCAAAGAGGGAGCCGGGGAAGCCGTCGTCGGGGCCGCCGGGGTCGCCATCGGGGTAGTAGGCCAGCGCCTCGCCGCTCCACTTCCACCCGATTTCTACGGGCGCGTCGCCCGGCAGGCGAAACGCGCCCAGGTAGGTCAAATCGGAGGGCTGGATCAGCGCGCCGGGGGAAGGGGGCGACGCTTGGGTGCCAGTCTCTGACGCTGCGGTGGCCTCCATCTGTGTCAATGCCGGATGCTCTGTCGGTCCCGGCGCAGAAGTAGACGTGGGCATGCACGCCAGCCCAACCACAATAACCAAACCTGCCAGCAACACGATCCCTCGTCGTTTCACCCCACACCTCCTAGTAACACCCGAAACGAAGAAAGTGCGACCCGTGTTACGCTTTCTATCTGTTTTTCCGGTCGAGTACCGCGAACAAGCTCAGGTTCCCCTCGCGCCCCCCGGCGCGGAAGGTCTCGCGCACACGCAGGCCACTCGCGACGGCCAATCTCTCCACCTCGGCCTCGTCCACCAGGTGGCAATAGCGCAGACCGCGCCCGCCGCGCTTCCAGTCGAGCAGGTAGTCGCCCGGCTCCAAGGCCTCGGCCGGAATCCCCGCCTCTCTCCAGTCCACGATCTTGCGCCGCAGCCGGTCACTATCGAGGAACTGCCAGGTGGAGAGGATCACGATGCCACCGGGAGCCAACAAGCCCGCCATCTGGCGCAGGATACGCGCGCGCAGGTCAAAACTGGGAACGTGGTGAAGAACGGCCAGGCAGACGGCACAGTTGTAGAACAAATTGGCAATTTGTCCGACCCACCCCGACTCGGCGATGTCAGCGACGTGGAATCGAGACGCGACGTTCTCAAGATCAGCGGTCTGCGCGCGGGCTACCTCGATCAGCTCCGGCACCGCGTCGATGCCGACGTACGTCGCGCCGGGCCGCTCCCGGTCGAGCAGGCGCGCCAGGCGACCATTGCCGCAGCCCACGTCGAGCACCCTTGCACGCTGGGGGATATGGGGTAGAATGCTCGTGAGCGCCGGGGCGGAAAGGGATCGGCTGTCGGCAAAGGGCTGGGCAAAGGCCGCGTAGAACTCGCGGTTGAGAGCAATAAGCCTCTCGGTGGTGTGTTCGTCCATAGAACGATTATATGCTGAACAGGACGTAGGGGCAAACAGAAGTGGGGCGTGTTGCGTGAAACATGAGGAGACAAGTGGGTAAACAACATAAACGCGCCTGGCGGGCCACACACCGGACGCCGTTCGATTTAGAGAAACACGGCAGCCTGCTTACAGCGATCTTGCTAGAGATACAAGCTACACCCAAGCCCTCAGAGAAGGCACTGACGCGCATCTTGCGCAGCCATCCCCTGCCCGGCGGCAAGGTGCTCTCCAAGAGCCGGGTTCTCGACGGCTACGCGCAGTGGTGCGAGCGGGAGGAGCGAGCGCCCGACCCCGAACTGGTGCGTCGCCTGCGGGTCAAACCCACGCGCACCATCTCCGGCGTCGCGCCAGTGACAGTGCTGACGGAGCCCTTCCCCTGTCCCGGCGAGTGCATCTTTTGCCCCGAAGTGGAGCGCATGCCCAAGAGCTACCTGCCCGACGAGCCGGGCGCGATGCGCGCCGCCACCCACGAATTCGATCCCTACAGTCAAACGGCAAGCCGCATCGGGGTGATGAGCGAACTCGGCCACAGCGTGGACAAGATCGAGCTGCTGATCCTGGGTGGGACGTGGTCATACTACCCGGAAGACTACCAGGAGTGGTTCGTGCGCCGCTGCCTGGACGCAATGAACGAGGCCGACTCCCCCACCCTGGAGGAGGCCCAACGGCTCAACGAGACTGCCCCCTGCCGCAACGTCGGCCTGGTGGTAGAGACGCGCCCCGATTGCATCACGCCGCAAGAGGTACGCCGTCTGCGCTGGCTGGGCGCGACCAAGGTGCAACTGGGCATACAAAGCCTGGATGATGATATCCTGGCGCGCAACAAGCGCGGCCACACCGTCGCCGATACCCGCCGTGCGATGCGCCTGCTGCGCTTGGCGGGGTTCAAGATCGTCGTCCACTGGATGCCCAACCTGCTGGGCGCCACGCCCGAAAGCGACCTGGCCGATTTCCATCGGTTGTGGGACGATGCCAGCTTGCAACCCGACGAGCTCAAGATCTATCCCACGGCGCTGCTGAAAAACACCGAGCTTTACGAGCTCTGGCAGCGAGGCGAATACCAGCCCTACGACGAGGAGACACTGGTGGACCTGCTGACCCGGTGCAAGCCGCTCATCCCACCGTACTGCCGCGTCAACCGGCTCATGCGCGATATCCCCTCCCCCAACATCGTCGAGGGGGTGAAAAAGACCAACCTGCGCCAGATCGTGCAGCGGCGGATGAAGCAGGAGGGGCTGACGTGCCGCTGCATCCGCTGCCGCGAGGTGCGCGGGCGCGAGATCGACACGGAGGCCCTCCGGCTGGAGAGCTTGCGCTATGAGACCGACGCCACGCGCGAGGTGTTTCTCCACTACGTCACACCCGACGACCGGCTGGCGGGCTTTTTGCGGCTGTCGCTGCCGCAGGCCGAACCCCCCATTGAAGAGCTAACCGGCTGCGCCGTGATCCGCGAGGTGCACATCTACGGCCCGGCGCTGGAGCTGGGCGACCGGCAGGAGGGTATGGCCCAGCACGCGGGCCTGGGCACGCGGTTGATCGAGGAGGCTAGGCGCATCGCGCGCGAGGAGGGGTACGGGCGGCTGGCCGTCATCGCCGCCGTGGGCACGCGGCCGTATTACCGCGAGCGGGGG
>CAZWPV010000455.1:236-2796 GCA_964635485.1 uncultured Anaerolineales bacterium | reverse complement strand
CCACGCAGCCATCGCGCATCAGCACCACCCGGTCGGCGATGGCAAAGGCCTCCTCCTGGTCGTGAGTCACAGTGATGGCAGTCGCGCCGGCGTGGTGGAGGATCTGGGGCAGCTCATCCAGCAGTCGCTGGCGCAGGTTGCGGTCGAGCGCGCCCAGAGGTTCGTCCAGCATCAAGAGGCGAGGCTGGGGTGCCAGGCTGCGGGCCAGTGCCACCCGCTGCCGCTCCCCGCCCGAAAGCTGGCTCACGTCGCGGCGCTCGAAGCCCGCCAGACCGACCAGCGTCAGTACCTCGGTCACGCGCTCGGCTACAACGCTGCGCTTCAAACTCTGCATTCGCAGCCCGAAGGCGACGTTGCCGGAGACGTCCTTGTGAGGGAAGAGGGCGTACTCCTGGAACATCAGGCCGAATCCGCGCAGGTGGGGTGGGGTGTGGGTCATGTCTTCCCCGTCGACCAGCACCCGGCCGCCCTCGGGTGTTTCCAGCCCGGCGATGAGCCTCAGGAGCGTCGTCTTGCCGCAGCCGGAAGGGCCGAGGAGGCAGACGATTTCACCCTTCTCGACGGCAAAGCTCACGTCGGTGAGGGTCCAGCCGTCGGGGTAGGATTTGTGGATGTGGCGTAGCTCGAGTAAAGACATAGCGCTCAATGGTACGGAATGCACAGTACGTGACGCGTATTTTGTGTCTGGTCAGAATTCCCCTATTTCTCCCACGCGAAACCTTTCAATCGCCAAAAACCCCATCGCGCAGACGAGCATCAACACCGTCGCCATTGCCATCGCCTGGCCGTAGTTTAGCGCGCCGGGACGGCCCAGATAGCGGTAGATGGCGACCGGCAGCGTGGGCCGCTCCGGGCGGGCGATCAGGCTCGTGGCTCCGAACTCGCCCATCGAGATGGTGAAGGCGAACACCGCGCCCACCAGCACCGCCCGCGCCACGATGGGCAGGTCAACCTCGCGCCACACGCGCCAGGGCGGGGCGCCCAGGAGCGCCGCCGCCTCGCGCAGGCGCGGGTTGATGGCGTGCAGGGCAGGCAACACGCTGCGCACGACGAAGGGCAGTGCCACCAGCGTGTGGGCCAGGACGACCAGCAAGGGCGATGCACGCAGGTCGAGCGGGGGCTCGTCCAGCGCGACGATGTAGCCCAGCCCCAGCGTCACCGCCGACGTGCCCAGTGGGAGCATAAAGAGTGGGTCCAGCAGCCGGAGAAACCCGATTTTTGGAAAAAATCGGGTTTCTTTCCGTGGTGCCAACGCCGAGACTGCCATCAGCCCCAAGATCACCGAGAGTCCCATCGTCGCCAGTGCAAAGCCTAGCGAGTTGAGTATCGCTGCCCCCGGCGGCACGTAGAAGGCGGATTTGCGTGGATTGTAGAGCAGAAAGCGGTAAAAGTCCAGCGATATGCCGCCTGTGGTGGAGAAGGAGCGCGCGACCAGCGCCCCCAGCGGCGTCACCAGGAGCGCAAGCATCAGCCCGACGTTGACCCCCACGAGCAGTCTCTCGCGCCAATTCCCCGGCCTGCGCTGCGTGGCCCGGCGCGAGCGTAGCTCCAGCGGCAGCGCCGTGCGCGCCTGGAGCCGCGTGTAGACCGCCATCATCGCAAAGGTGAAGAGGATCTGAAATACGGAGAGCGTCGCCGCCAGCGGCAGGTTGAAGTAGTTGATCGTCTGGCGGTAGATCTCTACCTCCAGTGTGGCAAAGCGCGGCCCGCCAAGGACGAGGACGACGCCAAAGCTGGTGAAGCAAAAGATGAACACCAAAAGCGCCGCCGCACCGATCGCCGGGATTAGCAACGGCAGCGTCACCTCGCGGAAAGCGCGCCAGCGGCTGGCCCCCAGCATGCGGGCAGCCTCGGCCAGCCGTGGGTCGAGATTGGCCCAGTAGGTGGACACGATGCGCACGACCAGCGTGTAGTTATAGAATACGTGTGCGAGCAGGATGATCGCCAATGTGTGCTGGAGATTGAGGGGCGGGCGGTCGAGCTTCAAGAGGTCCGTCAAGATCGTGCTGACCAGACCACGGGGACCCAGCAACGCGCTGAAGGCCATCGCGACGACGATGGTGGGCAACACGAAGGGGACGGTCGTCAGCGCCTGGACGAGGGACTTGCCGGGGAACTCGTAGCGGGCAAAGACGTAAGCGCCAGGCAGCGCCAGCCCTACAGTCAGCAACGTGGAGACCAGCGCCTGCCAGATGGTGAACCAGAGCGTGCGCAGGTGATAAGGCTTGCTGAATAGTGTCTCGAGTGCTGTCGGGTCGAAGTGGCCTTCGGGGGCGAAGGAGAGGCTCAGGATCGAGGCGAGGGGGTAGAAGTAGAAGAGGATCAGAAAGACGATGGGGATGGAGTAGATGAGTAGACGAACTAGGGGGAAGAGGTGCAAAATCTCTTTCGCGGCATTGTCCTCGTCTACCCATCCACTCACTTTCTCTTCCCCCTACCGCAACACCACCTCGGTCCATGCCTCGATCCACGCCTCGCGATTGACCTCTATCGCAGCGTAGTCGACCTCGGCCGGACGTTGGGGTATGACGGCGTGCTTGGTAAAGACATCCGGCAGCGC
>CAZWPV010000455.1:0-226 GCA_964635485.1 uncultured Anaerolineales bacterium | reverse complement strand
AACACAAACATATTCAGCGGGATGTCTTCCTGGAACGTCGTGTCGAGCATAAAGTCGATCCACTTCTCCGCCAGGTCGCGGTTTTCGGCACCCTTGAGGATGCCGACAAACTCGATCTGCCGGAAGCAGCTAGAGTCACCGATGACCGCCGCCGTGGGTGCCTCTTCGAAAGGCTCCTCGGCAAAAAGTACCTCCACCGGCGGGCTGCTGGCGTAACTGACGACGA
>CAZWPV010000454.1:0-2796 GCA_964635485.1 uncultured Anaerolineales bacterium | reverse complement strand
GATATCCCACACCCCTGCTGCGGCACCTGCCGCTGCGGGAACGGCCGGCCAGCCGTGTCGCCGACTATGGCGCGCACGCCTGCAACCTGACCGAGCTTCTGGCCGCCATCGTAGGCGGCTCCCACCAGATCGAGATCGCCCGCGCGCTCCTGGCGCGCTTCGGCGACGTGACCACCATCGCCCACGCTCCCGTCGAGGAGCTGGCGCAGGTGGATCATCTGGGCAAAGCCAGGGCTGCGGCCCTCAAGGCGGCGCTAGAGATGGGACGGCGGTTGCAGATCGAGGCGGCGGGCGACAGAGTCGTGATACGCTCTCCGGCGGACGCGGCGGCGCTGCTGATGCCGGAGATCGGGCACCTGGAGCAAGAGCATTTCGTCGTTTTGATGCTCGACACGCGCAACCGCGTGATCGCCCAGGAGACGCTGTACAAAGGCAGCCTCAACGCTTCCCACATCCGCGTGGGTGAGGTGTTCCGCGAGGCCATCCGGCGCAACTGCGCCGCGATCCTGGTGGCCCATAACCACCCGTCGCAGGACTGCTCGCCAAGCCCGGAAGACTGTGCCTTGACCCGCTCGCTGGTGGAAGCGGGCAAGACGCTCGACGTAGATGTGCTCGACCATCTTGTCGTGTCGAGCAGCCGGTTCGTAAGCCTGCACGAGAGGGGCTTGGGAGGCTGGCAATAGGAGGGTCCACCTAAACACACGTCTGTTCGCTCTGCGGGGTGCGAAGCTACACCCCGCAGGGTGTAGCTCGTGCCTCCCAATCACTCACGAGGAGGTGCACGTTGGAAATCAAGATCGACAGGCTGGACGATGATCGCCGAGTGGCGACCATCAACGGCAAGACCTACACGCTACTGAGAGCATACAAGGATGGCCGCTGGGGGCCGTGGCTCTTTCTCGCACTGGCGGGAAGGACGCCGCTGTACGCGACTGACCTGGAGGAGCACTGGAAAGTGGTCCGCAGCGGGGATGTCTACCTGGCATTCTCCGAGCGGCACTTTGCCTACTACCTCCTGGTCGGCGGCGAGAACGCAGACGCCCCGCCAGGCTGGCCCAAGTTCAAGGCCGAGCCGGAGTACTACTGCTTCGTCGGCCTCACGACCGA
Organism: uncultured Anaerolineales bacterium; assembly: GCA_964635485.1. Classification (GTDB taxonomy): domain Bacteria; phylum Chloroflexota; class Anaerolineae; order B4-G1; family B4-G1; genus JAFGED01. The sequence goes on along the minus strand of CAZWPV010000454.1, from coordinate 1,689 downwards.
CGCTGCGCGCAAGCAGGCGCAGCTGGCCCTGGAAGAGTACCGGCCCGACCTGGACGTCGAGAAGGTCACCCTCCGCACCATCTCCGATGAGTGCGGAGGACCTGACGCCATCCTGATGCCGGTCTAGTACACGGAAGGAGTTTACACGATGGAAGTACACGCTACGACAGAGGTTGACGCTGCCGGCGTCGGCCAAGTACCAACTTTCGTGGTGGCGCCGTCCGAAGACCTGGCATTCGAGACCAAAGGCCACGAGGCCGCAGTCTGGATCCCTAGGTTCGGCCGCGCGCATCAACAGTATTTTTCGCCAAAATGGCTGACCGAAGCCTTCCTCCAAACCGCGCTGGGCTGTTTCCACATCAGGTCGGGGCGCACCCTGACGGTGCTCGACCCGACCTGCGGCAGCGGGCGGCTCCTGGCCCCCTTCGCAAGAGAGGGGCACAGGACGCTCGGTGTCGAGCTGGACGCCCGGCTGGTCCCCACGGCCCGCAGGGTGGTGGGGGACAGGGGCTACGTCCTCAGCGGGGACATCGTGCAATACGCGCCCCTGCTGGCGGACAAAGCCTACAACGAGACTTTCAACGTTGTCGCCACCAACCCTCCGTACGGGCTGTGGTGGGAACTGCCGGAGGAAGTGCAGGACAAGTACGAGCTCAGGTCGAAGAGTGGCCAGATCGAAAGCCAGGCGATGATCCTGGACCTGGCAAAGCAGGTAGGGGGCACGAGGGAAATGCTCCTGTTGGGGCTATTCAGCGGGCGGTTCTTCGAGAACACACCGAGGGCGCTAGAGTTTCTCAAGCGCAACTTCCAGGTGGTCGCCCTGCTGACTCTCCCCCGGCCGTACGAGAAAGAGTACGGCATCAAGGTGGACGCTGCTTTCGTCGCGGCCTACCGGGTGAACGAACACAGCGAGAAGCAGGACATCCCCCTCACCGGCCTATGGGAAGGTGGAGTGGATGCCGACAGCCTGGCGGGGTTCGTGGTAGAGGCGTACGAGGACCTTAACCCCAACACCTACAGGTCAAGCTCAGCTTCGCCAGAGGTAAACTACCTCTCAGGCGGCTGGCACGTTCTCCCGAACATCCCGCGGCTGGACATGGCCGTGGAGGTGGACACGGAAGCCGCGCCCGTAGATCTGGCGAGAGGCGTCGTGCCCAAGAGTGAGTGGGCCGGGGCCTGGGTCAAGTTCCTCGCGCATCTCCCGGTGGCGGACTTTTCCATAGCCGAGGGGTCGAACGCGGACCTGCCCCAAGCATATGGCGCGCTGCCCAACGTGCTGATCCGGGGCATCGACCAATCGACCGTGCTGCTGGCTGACGTGGGCTTTGACGTCCACGTGAGCGAGCAAAGCCGGGAACGCATCGAGCGAATGGCGGCGCGGTACGCGTGGGAGCGCCTGCCCCTGCGCGAGCTGCACCCCGTCGAACACCTGGCGTGGTACGACGACGGTGAGATGGTCGCACAGACAGACGTGACCATCCCCGAGGCCAGCGCAGACGGGAAGGATGTGAAGGTGAAAGCCGGCGCATCCTACACCCTGCGCGTTCGATGGCAGCGCATCTCCGAAGTCGCTCAGACGGAGGAGATCAAGTCAATGGATCAGAAGGGGAAAACCAAGACGGGCGTCAAAAAGACCTGGATCGACCGGGGTTACCTGGTCTTCCGGCTTCGGCCCGGCGGTGGAGGTGA
>CAZWPV010000453.1:0-2797 GCA_964635485.1 uncultured Anaerolineales bacterium | reverse complement strand
GGTGCGGCGGGTCAAGGCCGATTACTGGAACGTGTGGTCGGACCTGTTCGGCGAGCACTTTTTCCGGGTCCAGGCCGAGTGGTGCGCCGAGCACGGTCTGGCATACCTGGTGCACCTCAACCACGAGGACGAGATGCCCAAGCTGGTGCGCTCCGAGGGGGACTTCTTCAAGGCCGTGCGGCACGTGCAGGTGCCGGGCGTGGACGCGATCTGGAACCAGATCTGGCCGGGCAAGGTGGCCGACTTTCCCAAGCTGGCCTCATCGGCGGCGCACCTCTTTGGCCAGCCGCGCGCGTTCAGCGAGAGCTTTGCCGCCTACCACGTCCCGCCGACGGTCGAGCAGGCCAAGTGGGTCACCGACCACCAGTTCGTGCGCGGCATCAACATGCTAGAGGTCATGTTCTACCCCTCCTCCGCCACCGAGCCGGAGCGCTCCGGCTGGCTGGAAGCGGACGAGTTCCCGGCGCTGGCGGCATATGTCTACCGCGCCGCGTACCTGCTATCGCTGGGGCGGCCAGCAGCCCAGATCGCGCTCTATTTCCCCACCAGCAGCATGTGGCTGGGCGATGAGGCGGCGGACGCGAGCGCCTGGGAGATCGCGCAGATGCTTCTAGAGCAGCAGCGTGACTTTGATTTTGTGGACGAGCAGGCGCTGGCCTCGCTCCTCAAGCTCGAAGGCGACACACTGGTGAACCTCAGCGGCCAGCGCTACCGCGCCGTCATCGTCCCGCCGGTGAGCGCCATCTCGGGAGCAGCCCTAGAGCGCCTGCGGACGTTCACTGCATCGGGCGGGTGCGTCGTCTTCCTCGGTCCCGAGCCGGCACTCTTGGTGGAAAGAACCTTCCTGGAGGCCAGCGGCCCGGCGGACGTCAGTTGGGCCATCCGGGAGCCTGTGGGCGAACTGACGCCGCGCGTCCTGGGGACGCTGCCCCGTCCCGACGTGACGCTGGATCGGCCCTGTGCACCGGTCAAGGCCCTGCACCGGCGCTGGCGCGATGCCGACGTGTACTTTTTCTTCAACGAGAGCGAAGAGGCGCAGTCGCGCCGGGTGACGCTGGCCGGGAGCGGTCGGCCGCAGGTCTGGGACGCGGCCTCGGGCCACATCGAGGTGCTGCCCAGCATCGCATCGAAAAACGGCCTCGTGCACCTGCCGCTGAATTTAGTGCCGTACGAAACCCGCTTCATCGTCGTCGGCCCCTTGCCATCCGGTTTACAATCGAAGCAAAACGGGTACAATGTGGAGCAGCAATCCAACACAAGGAGTTAATCATCATGCCGAGGACCTACCGAAACCCGATCCTGCCGGGATTCTACCCTGATCCCTCGATCTGCCGCGTGGGCGAGGATTACTACCTGGTGACCTCGACCTTTGAGTATTTTCCCGGCCTGCCGATCTTTACCAGCCGTGACCTCGTCAACTGGCGGCAGATCGGCCACGTGCTCGACCGCCCGTCGCAGTTGAACCTAGACGGCATCATGCCATCGCGCGGGCTGTGGGCGCCCACCATCCGCTATCACGAGGGGACGTTCTACGTGATCAACACCTTTGTGGACAATGAGAAGGATTGCCACAACTTTATCGTCACCGCCAGCGACCCGGCGGGTCCATGGTCGGAGCCGTACTGGCTGGAAGGCGCTGAGGGCATCGACCCATCGCTGCTCTTTGACGATGACGGGCGCGCCTGGTACACGGGCAATCGCACGCCGCCCGAGGGGGAAGAGTTCCCCCGGCACCGCGAGATCTGGCTGCAGGAGTTGGACCTGGCGACGATGCAGCTGACGGGCGAGACCCACTCGCTGTGGTCAGGCGCGCTGCGCGGGGCGACGACGACCGAAGGGCCGCATCTGTACAAGATCGACGGCATGTACTACCTGATCGTCGCTGAGGCAGGCACCGGCTACAACCACGCCGTGACTATCGCCCGCAGCGAGACGGTCACCGGTCCCTACGAGGGCAACCGGCGCAACCCTATCATCACCCACCGTCACCTGGGCCGCGACTTTCCCATCGGCAACGTCGGCCACGCCGACATCGTGGAGACGCAGACCGGCGAGTGGTGGATAGTGATGCTGGCCTCCCGGCCCTACGGCGGCTACTACCGCAACCTGGGCCGCGAGACCTTTATGGCTCCCGTGCGCTGGGAGGAAGGCTGGCCCATCGTCAGTCCTGGCATTGGGCGGGTCGAGTTCGTCCATCCCGCCCCGGACCTGCCGGAGCAGCGCTGGCCCACATCCCCGGCCTGCGATAACTTTGAGGCGGACAAGCTCGACTTTCGGTGGAATTTCCTGCGCACGCCGCGCGGGGATTTCTGGAGCCTGGCCGAGCGCCCTGGCTACCTGCGTCTGTGCCTGCGCCCGCAGATGATCTCCAATTGGGAGAACCCCAGCTTTGTCGGCCGCCGGCAGCAGCACCTGAGCTTTGCGGCGCGCACGGCGATGGAGTTTGCGCCCCAAAGTGCGAACGAGGTGGCCGGTCTGGTGCTGCTGCAGAACAGCGACTTTCAATACCGCTTCGTCTACACGCTGGCCGATGGCGCGACCGTCGTCAGACTGGTCAAGCGCGCTGCGGGCGAGGAAGAGGTGCTGGCCGAGAAGCCGGTCTCTGCCAGGCGGTTGTACCTGAAAGTGGAGGCCGTCGGGCAGGAGTATAGCTTTTACTACGCCACCGCCGCCGAGGCCTGGAAGCCGCTGCTGGAGAACGCCGACGGCCGCATCCTGAGCACGGACGTGGCTGGGGGGTTCGTGGGGGCCTATATCGGCATGTACGCCAGCAGCAACGGCCAGCCCAGTGAGAACG
>CAZWPV010000452.1:0-2806 GCA_964635485.1 uncultured Anaerolineales bacterium | reverse complement strand
CGCGAACGGGAAGATAAAGGTCTCGTTTTAGTTGTCATCATTACCATCCTTCAGAAAGCACGTTAATCAACAAAAAGGCTCCTCCCCCGCCGGATGGAGCCTCAGTGTTGCCAGGCCCGTTTGCACGGGGCCTTACCGCTCATATGGTGGGCCGGGAAGGACTCGAACCTTCGAAGGCTGAGCCAGCGGATTTACAGTCCGCCCCCTTTGCCGCTCGGGACACCGACCCATTATGCTGTCACAGCGAGTCATTCGCTGCCGGGAGCAGGCCAACACTGCAGCCTACTCCCGGCAATGAACCACCTGCTGGAGCCGACGCTGGGGATCGAACCCAGAACCTACTGATTACAAGTCAGTTGCTCTGCCGATTGAGCTACGTCGGCACGAAAAACATTATACCATAACCAATCGCAGCGTCAAATGCTGCGTGATACTCTCACGCCGAATCTCACCACGGAGACACAGAGGGAACGAGGGCTTGCACGCTCCGTGTCTCCGTGGGAACAAGTTTTCTACCGCCGCCAGCGATAGTCGTGATCCAGCGCCTTCTTAAAGTCGTTCTGCACCTCCCCCAGCCCCTCGAGGGCCCAATCGTCGCCCGTCCAGCGATAGAGCAGGTAGCAGTGAATCTGCTGGGCGTGAGGGGTATTGTTCCAACGGTCGATCTCGGCATAGGCCGCCCGCACCCAACCCACGTCCCGGTTCAGCCAGCCGTTCTTTACGTTCTCTCCCTCCCGCGGCTCACGATCCAGCTTAATCCAGTGGTTGCTCTCGGTGAGATAGATCGGGCGGTTGCGCCACTTGGCCGGGATCGCCTCGGCGAAGGGACGGTAGGCCTGAAAGTCGTAATAGTGCTCGTTGGGCGTGCCGGGGTCGAGCGGCGCGTTGGTAAAGACCTTCTTAGCCGTGATCAGATTGACGTCCAGCCAGTGGGTGTAGGTGTGCAGGCAGATGCCGTCCAGGTCGTCGATGTGAGCCAGCATCGTCTTGAAGTAGTCGAGCGGACGCCAGGTCTCGCCGGATTTCCACTGCAGGCCAAAGTAGGGATCCACTGCGCCGGGCACGACGATGGCGCTTTGATCCACCGCCTTGATGCGCTGCCGCGCCAGATTGAACGCGTGGGCGTACATCTCCGGCCGGATGTGCTCTTGAGGATTATGCTCCCCGCCGGGGTGCTCGCGGGGGTTGTTCTGCTCGTTGCCGATGATCCAGATGTGACATCCGCTAGAGTTCTGCACATAACGGGCGCACGCTCCAGCAAAGCCGGCGTACCTGTTGCTGACCGGGAGCGTGCCCGAAGCGCCGTAGCCGTTGTTGAGGCGCACGATCACGCCGTACCCGCTGTTCGACCACATGGTAAAGTCGCCCCCGCCGCCGTGATCGGGCTTGTCGCCGATGGCCTCGGTGAAGAGCACCCAGCCGGTCTTGCCCTTGCCCTGGAAGAGGGAACGAAAGTCGGCGGGCGTGGTCGCTCCGGCGGCGTGGATACCGAAAATCCAAGCGCTTTCACCGGCGGGCAGGGCGCTGTCGCTCACCGGCTTGCGCATGTCGGCCACCTGCTTGGCCCGCACGTATGCGCCATTGACGAACCCCTCGTGCTGGCTGGGCGTGCGCACCTTGATCCACTGATCCGTTCCCACCTTCTCCCCCACTGTCTGCGGATCTTCCAGCGCCTCCAAAACAGCTCGATCGACCACCCGCCAGATTTCATCTTGATCCGTTCCCGGCGTCGGTCTAATATTCAGCCCTTTCGAGCTGTGCACGACCAGGTAAGAGACCGGCTCGCCCACGCCGCCCCCGATCTCCTCGTAGATGCGCACATACCAGGCAGCAACGTACCCCTCGATGTCCTCTGGCGTGCGGATGTGAAGCCACTGGCCTTGCTGCCCCAACTTGGCCTGAACGTCCGCCGCCGGCTCCAAGGCGTCCAACACGTCCCCATCGTCCACCCGTGTGACGGGAGGCCGGTCGGTGGAGGGGTCCGGGCGGACGTTCAGGTAACCCACCGACGGGCTGACCACCTCGACCTTGACTGCAGCCTCGGGTTCCTCGGGCTTTTCGGGTTTTTCGGGCACCTCCACAGCCGCCTCGTGCAGCTCTAGATACCAGGCCGCGACGTACCCCTCAACACCGCCAGAGGTGCGGATGTGGAGCCACTGCCCCTGCTGGCCCACCTTCGCCTTGACCGTCTCCGGCGGCTCCAGCGCGTCCAGCACCTCCCCGTGATTTGCCCGCCCGATGCGTGGCTGTGCCGTGGAAGGGCCTGGCCGGATGTTTAGGTAGTTCACATCGGGGCTCACCACCTCCACCTGTTTGACGCTCGGCGGGATATACTCAGGAGGCTCGCCCAGCGCAAAGGCCTTGATGAGCGGCAGCAGGTCGTCGTTGATCACCGCCGCGGCAAAGACGCTGAAGAAGGAGGGGCCGTGCGCCGCCAGCCGGTCGAGCCACACTTGAAACTCGGCGGGCGGCATGCGCACACTGCCGTGCTCGTCGTGGTAGGGCCCCAGGATCGGGTACAGTGGAGGCCGGTATCCCCACCGGGCGCACCAATACTCATAGTGACCATACGTCCACTCGTCGATCACGCGCTGGGCCTGCTGTTCAGGCGGCGACTCGCTGTCAGGCACGAAATAGGCTCCATACGACATCGGCATCAGCCCGCCCTTGCAGAAGGCGTTCAACTGGTCGTAGGGTAAATCGCGGTGATGTGAGATGTTGGGAAAGGAACAATTGTACAACCTATCTTGGTTCACCCCGGCGACGGCGAGAAATTGGCCCAGTTGTGTAGCTTGATCGAAGCGGT
>CAZWPV010000451.1:0-2807 GCA_964635485.1 uncultured Anaerolineales bacterium | reverse complement strand
TATCCGACAAGTTTACCCGAGCGTTTGCGCTTAGCTATTTATGACCGGATCAGTAGCACATTCCCACCACTGGGGCAAATGGATAGTCACGGAGAAACCTGGTTTTTGGCAAAAACCAGGTTTCTACCTTTGCCTGAAATACCGCTTGGAGAAGACGAGCAGTCCCAGCGTGATGAGCAGCGGCACCCCCAGCGCCAGCGCGAGGTGGAGCCCGTGGAAGGGCAAGCCGTCCAAAATCTCCATCTCCGTCGGGGGAAAGCGCAGGCGCGCCAGGATGTCCAGCAGGGTATACTGCGAGAAGGTCACGATCACGGACACGGTCAGCAGGCTCAAATAGACCAGCGCGCCCCACCACGCCCAGGGCCTGAGCTTGAGCAAGCCCCACGCGAGACCCGCCAGGCAAAAGATCGAAACGTCGATCAGCACAAAGCCCGCCAGATCGACCAGCATCAGGCCAAAGAACGGGAATAAGCCACTGAAAAAGATGGGGATATGCAGCACGACGATGAAGAATAAAAGCAATGCGCCCAGCACAAGCACGGGCTGAGGGAGGTCATCGATCCAGGATGGCTTGGGATCGCGGGTCTCAAAGGTCAAGCGGACGTCGCGGCTGCGGTAAAAGCGCATCAGCAGCCACGGCGCTACAAAATACGCCAGCCCCGCCAGGACGAGCGCGGCCAGCCCGGCGATTATCGGCAGATCCTTGGACGAAAACAGCGTGAACAGGAACACGACGATCAAGGGGATGCCAAAGATGACCCAGAACCACAGCAGGGTCAGGGTGAGCTTCCTGGCCCAGCGTCGCACCGTCACATGGCCGTAGCCCAGCGGCACGCACACCGCGGCGATGAGATAGTAGCCGATGATCTGGGCGGCGATGTTGCCGAACATGAAGGAGCCGAACCCAAACCCCTCGTAGGAAAAGCGCCCGCCCTCGGAAAAGAGGTAGAAGCAGTACATCTCCAGCGGCCCAAAGAAGCCGATCGCGACGCCGCCAACGAGCAAAAGCCCGCCGATGATGAAGAGGATGATTCGATGATCCTTGTAGCTTGCGATATCTTCACTCATATCGTAGAGCCTCCAATGGATCGAGCCGCGCCGCCCGCGCCGCCGGGTACAATCCCGCAAGAAGCCCGACTACTGTGGCGAACCCCAAGGCCAGCGCCACCAGCCAGCCGGTGACGACGAAAAAAGTCCCCTCCACAGGTATCTCCTGCCAGCGCAGGTAGGCCAGGAACGCCTCGTTCAGTCCCAGCCCCAGCAGCCACCCGAAGACGGTGCCCACGACTCCGCCCACCAAGCCGATCAGCGCCGCCTCCGCCACGAACAGCAGGCGGATATTCCCCGGCGACGCGCCGACCGCCTTGAGGATACCGATCTCGTGCGTGCGCTCGTAGACGGCCATCACCATCGTGTTGGCGATGCCGATGGCGGCCACGAACAGCGCCAGCCCGCCGATGGAGCCCAGCATGGTCTCTAGAACGATCATGGCCTTGTTCATCACGTCCAGCATCAGCTCCAGCGACTGCACCTCGTATCCCCGCTCCTGCAGCAGGTCGACGATCTCGGCAGCGGCCTCAAGGGTGGCCGCTCGGATGACCAGCTCGTCGTACCCTTCGTGCGCCAGGATGTCGGGGTCGTTGTACCACCAGGCGTTTATGGCCATCATGTCGTCCAGGCTGATGTGCGTGCCAAAGTAACCCGCTTCAGCGCCGTAGACGGTTTCGAGCACGCCCACCACGCGGAAGGGGAATTCCCTCATCTCGCCGCGCGGCTCCTTGAGCACCAGGGCTGCCTCTCGTCCGACGATGTCATCAAACTCCTCGTCCTCGTACCCCAGTTCCCGCAGCGCCCTGGCGCTGACGACCATCTCCCCCCGGGCGTCTGCCTCCAGCCCGCGCCCGGCCACGACCTCGGGCTGGATAGAGAAGGGGTCACTCAGCCCCCAGTGGAAATCGCCCACGCTCACGCTTATCGCCTTCCCCTCGACTTGCAGCGAGATATCGGCCCCCCAGGGGGCGAACTCGCGCGGGCGCGCCTCCACCACGTCGTCGCGCGCGCGCAGCTCCTCGACCAGCTCGGGCGTGATGATCACCGTCCGCTTTGGCCAGGCGACAGCATCAAGCGTATCGCGCTCCTCGGTGGCCGGTTGCACCCGCAGTTGCTCCAGACCCGCGCTCTGGAACGTACGCACCGTCTCCTGGTGCACGCCCACGCCCAAGGAGACCATCGTGACCAGGGTCAGGATGCCCACCATCACCCCGACGGCGCTCAACACCGTGCGCACCTTGTGCCGGCTCAGGTTACCAAAAGCTGTCTTGGCCAGATCTTTAAGGGTCATGATTCCTCTAGAGAAACCGGGTTTTTGACAAAAACCCGGTTTCTAGGTTACCCGTGCCGCAATGCCTCTAGCGGGTCCAGCCGCGCCGCCCGCGCCGCCGGGTAGAATCCCGCCAGCAGCCCCACCACCGTGGCGAACGTGAGCGCCAGCGCCACCAGCCAGCCGGTGACGAGGAAGAACGTGCCGCGCATGGGGACGTCCATGTAGTCAAAATAGATCAGGAACGCCTCGTTGAGCCCCAGCCCTAGCAGCCAGCCGCCGATCACGCCCACGATCCCGCCCAGCAGGCCGATCAGCGCCGCCTCCGCCACGAACAGCAGACGGATATTCCCCGGCGAGGCACCGACCGCCTTCAGGATGCCGATCTCGCGCGTGCGCTCGTAAACCGACATGATCATCGTGTTGGCGATGCCGATGGCGGCCACGAACAGCGCCAGCCCGCCGACGGAACTGAGCATGGTCTGCA
>CAZWPV010000450.1:0-2807 GCA_964635485.1 uncultured Anaerolineales bacterium | reverse complement strand
GCCGGGTCGGGCGAGTAGGTGTTGGCCCCCTCGACGATCATCCCCCAGCGCCCCATGCGGTCGACCGTCATCGAGGGATTGGAGGCCGCATCCACGTCCAGGTAGTTGGCCACCGGCGCGGCCGGGACGAAGCAGAAGGCCGACTCGCGCAGCAGGTCGTTGGGCGCGTTGGAGAACTTTGTCTGGGGCGCGGGCGAGCGCACGTCGATGAGCTTGTCCCGGAAATAGGGAAATGTCACGACGCCGCGCGCGTCCCGCGCGTCGAACAGCTCCGAAACAGGCAGCCCGGCCTCGTCGTAGAGATAGCCGGTGGCGTCGCTGATGCCGACGATGCGCGGGGCCGGATCGCGCTCTTGCAGGATTTTGGCCGCATGCGCGCCCACCGCGCCAAAGCCCTGGATCAGCACCGTCATCTCGGCGCGGGAGGGCACCTGCAGATTGGCGAACTGCGGCAGGGCACGCAGCCGTTCGATCTCGTCCAGCAGCGCGTCGATGGCGATGACCACGCCGCCCCCGGCGGCCCCCAGTTGGTCGATGCGGTTGCCGCCCATATCCGCCGGCTTGGAGAGCGCGCAGTCGAGGCCGTTCTCGATGGCCACCGTCTTCATATCGGCGTCGTTGGTGCCCACGTCCGGGCCGGGGAGGTAGATGTCGCGGTAGCGGTAGATCAGGTGCGCAAAGCGGCGCACGATCTCGGTGTGCTCCTCTGGAGTGAGATCGCGCTCCGGCGCGACGATGCCCGCCTTGCCGCCGCCGTAGGGCAGGTCCGCGGCGGCGTTCTTGAGCGTCATGCCGCGGGCCAGGTTGTGGATGGCCAGAGGTGTCACGCCGGGCAGCATGCGGATGCCGCCCATCGACGGGCGGCCCATGGCCAGATTGTCCACCACCAGATAGCCGCCAACTTCGAGCGCCGCCTCCTCGTCCCACATGCAGACCACCAACCGCGGCCCCAGCCGGTCGGCGGTGATGCCCAGCCGCTGCAAGCGGTCCACATCGAGCGGGCCGAACTCCATAAAGGCCAGCGGTCCATCTTTGCGCAGACGATTGCGCCAGGTGCGCTCGGGAAGCACGTCGCGTAAGAATTCGCTCATACGTTTGGGGATCATTGTGCACCTCCTCGCCTGAATGTATTGTAAATGATGCATGAAAGGTCACGGAGCACGCATCACGCCTGGTGCTCCCCGCTGGCCGCCGCCCTTTTTTCTCGAAGAGCATTGGGAGTTAGGCCTTCTTGCGTTCGGACATGGGCATACCCTCTCGTGGAATCGTTTGGGGTTCGTACGGATATTATAGCCCAGGCCGATGTCGGTGCAAAATGAAAGAGCCCGGCACTTTCAAGCGCCGAGCTCTGAGATCGAAAAGCCTTACTCGACGATAAAGCTCCCCGTCCACGCCGGCTGATCCGGCTTGGGCGACATCTCCTGCCAAGCCTCGTCGGTCAGCCGGTCGCTCATCGGCTGCTTGAACTCGTAGTAGGAGAACACGCCGCCCATCGCCACCACCTGCTCCCCCTCCACCATCACGATGACGTATATCGGGAACGCATCCCCCACGCCCTCCTCCAGCACTTTGGCCGTGTTGGAATCGGTGTGCACGTCGGCCACCAGGGCCATGCGCTCGTCGGCCTCGGACGTGACCTTGCCCTCGACCTCCTCCGAGAAAGTGGTCAGATCCTCCAGCGTGTCGCCGATGTGGCGGATGAGGGCGTACTCCTCCTCAGTCAAGCTCTCGCCGCGCAGTTCCTTCTCGCTGATGGTCTTGAGCGATAGCAGCAGTTGTTCCATCTGTGCCAACCTCTCGGCAACCTCCTTGTTGAGCAGCCCTCGATCGCCGAGGCCGGCCTGCATCTGCGCGGTGAGGGCGGCCAGCCGGGCGTAGACCTCCGGCTGCGGCTCGACGTAGCCGCGGGCCGGCATCGGCGGCGGCTGGGCACTCTCCGCGAAGACGGTGTAGGACTGCTTGGCGTAGAGGATCGTGTCGTGGCGCAGCTCCGTCCACGATCCCAGCCAGGTGTGCAGGTCCTTATCCATCCAGGCGGGCGACTGCATGAAGCACGGGTAGCCCTCGCCCTTCTCATCCAATAGCGGCCGCAGCGTGAAGAGCCAGTTCCAGTACAGGTTGGCCGTCCACTGCTCGTCCGGCAGCGCGGCGAACTCCCCTTGCAGCTTGGCCAGCTGCTCGTCGTAGCCGTCATAGTTTGTGTCATCCCCGGCGACGAGGATCTCCAGCGCGCGGTCGCTGCCCAGCACGGCGGGCACGTCCAGCCCGCGCGGGAAACCGCGGATCGGCCCCACGCCGGAAGGGGACATCGTGAATGGCTCGCCGCTGCCCCGGTAACCCTTTACCTGGTCGTAGACCAACTGCTGGAACATATAGCTATCGGGGATAAAGCGCTGGCCCATGAAGCGAAAGCCCATCGTCATCTCCACCGCGTCCTGTGTATCGGTGACGAATCCGCCGACGATGGCCGGAGGACGCAACGCCTTTGCTGCCTCGGCGAACGCGTCCAGCTTGGCGTCGTCGGCCAGCGCATGCACGTCGGGCAGGCCGCCATAGACCTCGTTGGCGACGGCTGCGTAATCGTACACCGTCAGGTCGTCGGCGGCGCCGACGAAAAAGGCCGTTGGCTCGTAGATGCGGTCCCACACGTCGAGGGCCGGTTCGCTACCTGCCTGGACGTTGTAGAGCGCCCGCACGATGAGGAGCGCGGACCGCGTCTCCCGCCGCGCTGATTCCGGATCGTAGGGGTTGCCCAGGTGGAAGGACATGCGCCCGTACCACATCATCGCCCGGAAGTAGCGCTCGAA
>CAZWPV010000449.1:0-2830 GCA_964635485.1 uncultured Anaerolineales bacterium | reverse complement strand
GCAGGCGTACATGCAGTGTCTGCACGCCGCCGAGCACTTGTACGTCAGCATCACACCGCCAGAGATCGGCTGTGGTATTTTTGCCCTCATCATCACATCTCAAGCATCAGTGCATGCGTCCCGATTTCCGCATGCGCTTCGAGATCGCCTTGAGCTTGCGCATCTCTGCAGCCGTCAGGCTCTCCATACCCGAGCGCGAAATCTTGGTCAGCAGGCGATCCATCGTCTCCTTATCCTCCCACTCCTGCTCCGCTCTACTGCGCGCCTGCCTGCGCGCCTGGATCTCCCGCCACCTGCGCCGCCAGTACGCCGGCGTGAAGGGGTTCGATCCCGGCACGTAGAGCGGGTTCCGGTAGAGGTGGATGAACAGGACCACAGAAAGCCCCATCACGACGATATAGAGAACGAGGCTGCGCACCACGATGATGGGATGCAGGGCCGTCGTGATCAAGAGTCCGATGATGGCCCCGCCTAGATGCGCATCGTGGCCGATGTTGCCCAACTGTCTTCTCAGTCCAAAGAATGCGATCAGGATAAATAGGATAGCAAACAGCCAGGAAGGCAGCGGGATGAAGAAAAAAGACATCCAGGTGCCGGAGAACAGGAAAATATAGGCAAAGATGGCCCCGCACACGCCGCCGGACGCCCCCAGCGCCTGGTAGCCGTAATGATTGCGATGCAGATAGAGGGAAAGCAAGCTCCCGCCGACGATGCTTCCCAGGTAGATGATGAGAAACGTGGGGAACCCAAACATCAGCTCGATAGCAGCACCAACCGAGTAGAGGCTAAACATGTTGAGCAGCAAGTGCAGCCAGTTCAGATGCAGGAACCCACACGAAAGCAGGCGGTAATACTGCTGGTTCCCCAGGATGCGTGTAGGACTGAATATGTATCGGTCCCTGAAACCGGGGCTGGTAAACCCGCGGTACGACCAATACAGAGTAAAAACCATGATACCAACGGTAGCGATTGGAAAGGGGATACGCATTATTCTCGCGTCCTCTCGGCTTCAACCAGCGCCTCCAGCACCTCGTCCAGTGCTGGTGTCTCGGCACTCTTGAAATGCGCGATGCGCCGGTAGACGTCGGCGGCAGCGGCGTGGAATTCTCCCGGAAGCCCCGCCTGCTCAAAGGTCGCCGATATCTCCTCCATCTCCCCGGCAAAGCGCCACGCCTTGGCCGTCACCCGCCGGACCCGCTCCTGCGTCTGCCGAGCAAAGTCGGAGCCGCCCCTGGACCACTGCGCCTCCAGCTCCTGCCTGACCCCCAGCTCCTCCGCCGTGGCGAGGATGGCGCACAACAACGCGGTCGATCCCTTGGTATAGGCAGCGAAGCACATCTTGAGCGCCGCAGCCCTGCCGATCTCCTCCCCGATGATGCACGTCTCCAGCGGCCCGGCGGAAAAGCAATCCGCCGCGCGCCCCGCCTCCCTGCCCGCCAGGTAGAGCCACGTCCGCCCCGGCTCCCACGCCGGCCCACCGATGATGCTGCCATCGACGAACGCTACGCCCGCCTCTTCCATCGCACGGCCGATGCGCAGCGTGCGCTGCGGCGATATGGCGTTGGCGTCCAGGTACAGCCCGCGAAAGGCGCAAGCCCGCACCTGCGCCGCCACCTCCTCGGCGGCGTGAGGCGGGCACACGCTGACGATCACGTCGCACGCCTCACACAGCGTCCCCAGCGTCTGCGCGTCTCGCAGCCCGTACTTATCGGCCCGTTCGTGCGTCTGCCGGCTCCGCCCCTCAGATGCCCAATAGACAGCGTGGCCGCTATTCTGAGCCGATGCGGCCAGGGAGATGCCCATCGCGCCGGGGTGTAGAAAACCTACGTTCAGTTTCGTCATATCCTCTCCTCCTGCTCTACCTGCCACGCCAGGAACCGCTGCCGCAGAGTCTCTTGATCCTGCAGCGATGGCGGCAACAGCGGCGGCAGCACGTCCGGGCCGCACAGATCGAGCGCCCCCATCATCGCCTTGAGCGCACCGAGCGACTGCGCCAGGCTTCGGTCCTGGACGAGCAATTGCGTGAACGCGTCCAATTGCCGCTGATGGGCATCGGCTCCGTCCCGGTCGCCTGTAATTGCACAATCGTACAGCGCCCGGCACAGCGCCGGAACCAGGTTGCCCTGCGATGGCACGATGCCGTCGGCGCCCAGGGCCAAGCCCTGCGCGGATAGGACCGACGCACCAACGAGGATGGCGAAATCCGGCCTACCGTCGCCCAATCGTTCGATGAGCGCCGTCAACCGCCCAATGTCCCCGCCCGAATCCTTGATCCCCACGACGTTCGGATGGCGGCTCAGGCGCTCCACGACCTCGACGGAGATGGCCAAGTGCGTCGTGACCGGTATATCGTACAGCACGAGCGGGAGATCGATCCTATCGGCCAGGACGCTGAAATAGGCAAACTGCTCCTCGGCATCCAGAGCATAATACGCGGGCAGATGCGCCACGACCGCATCTACGCCCAGCGACGCATACGCTTTTGCCGCCGCCACGGAATCCGTCAGACAATTGGAACTGACACCCGCATAGACCCTGGCGCGCTCACCGACGTGCTCCACAGTAGCTGCAACCAACCGCTCGCGCGTAGCAGCGGGCACGGAAGTATTCTCGCCGGTCGTACCCAGCACAAATACCCCGTGAACGCCACCTGCAACCACGTGGTCGACGACGCGCCCAACGGAAAGCTCATCCAGATCACCATCGGGCGTGATCGGCGTCACCATCGGCACAATGACACCGTGATGAGGTGAAAGATGATTTGTGCTCAAGAACTCCTCCTTGTGCAATGTCCTTCTGCATTTGTCTGCTTATCGCTACTCGTACGCCA
>CAZWPV010000448.1:2257-2835 GCA_964635485.1 uncultured Anaerolineales bacterium | reverse complement strand
CCAACTCGGCAAAGACGTGCTCAAACGCGCCGCGCTTGGGCGACTTGCGGCGGCCTAGTACGTCACCGCTTCCATCCCTGGCCAGCCGCACGATCCACTTATCTTGCGGGATCGGGTACACCAGCCGCAAGGGATGGTCTTTGACGAGCCTCTTCACCTTGCGCTTGATGGAGGCAAAGTTGCCCGTCTGCACCTCGATCAGCAGATCGCCCCGGACGATATCGACGACAAAGCCGTCGATGGATACCTCAAGCTGGTCGCCCGGCTGCGCATACCAGTCCTTCAGAGCCGCGTGGAGAGGCTTCTCGTTTAGCGTGCCGATTTCGGGGAAGGGCTGCTGTATGGACATATCGCGTCTGGGGCCGTTGTTCGATAGGGGCATGAAACCGCACCGCTGAGATTATTAGCCACGAATTGCACGAATCCCACTAATCAAAGGGATTATAACAAACACCCTTCCCTTTGTCCAACCACAAAAATGTGTTAAAATATCTCTTTGCCCAAGTCGTCGCAAATCCGCCAATCGCAAATCAACCAATCTCTAATCGTATCTTCTCAATAAGTAGGGGAAGATGGGG
>CAZWPV010000448.1:0-2247 GCA_964635485.1 uncultured Anaerolineales bacterium | reverse complement strand
TTGTTTTTTATTTTGGGGGGGGGGGTTTTGGGGGGTGGGGGGGGGGGGGCGGCCCCCCCCCCCCCCCCCGCCCCCCAGATTATTGAGATGATACCTCTAATCTCACCATGGCTCAAGACTCACTCATCGTGCGTGGCGCACGAGAACACAATCTGAAGAACATCACCGTCGAGATCCCCCGCGACAAGCTGGTGGTCGTCACCGGCATCTCGGGATCGGGCAAGTCGACGCTGGCGTTCGACACCATCTACGCCGAGGGGCAGCGGCGCTACGTCGAAAGCCTATCGGCCTACGCGCGGCAGTTCCTCGGCCAGATGGAAAAGCCCGACGTGGATCAGATCGAAGGACTTTCCCCCGCCATCTCCATCGACCAGAAGGGGGCATCCCACAACCCGCGTTCGACCGTAGGCACCGTGACCGAAGTTTACGACTACCTGCGGCTATTCTACGCCCGCATTGGCACACCCCACTGCCCACAATGCGGGCGCGAGGTCGTCAAGCAATCGGCCCAGCAGATCGTGGACGCGGTGATGGCGATGGCGCCCGGCACGCGCTTCCAGGTGCTGGCCCCCCTGATCAAAGACCGCAAAGGCCACCACCAGGCCATCTTCGAGGACGTGCGCAAGACCGGTTTCGTGCGCGTGCGGGTCGATGGCCGCGTGCACGACGTGGATGAGGAGATCGAGCTCGACCGTTACAAGATGCATACCATCGAGGCGGTCGTGGATCGCCTCGTCATACCGCAGAATGACGAGGACAAGGACAGTTTCCGCACGCGCCTCACCGACTCGGTCGAGACCGCGCTCCAGTTAGGTGACGGGTTGATGATCATCAACGACGTCTCCGCCGATCCACCGCAGGACCTGCTCTACTCCGAGCACTTTGCCTGTCCGTCCTGCGGTATCAGTCTGCCAGAGATCGAGCCGCGCACCTTCTCCTTCAACAGCCCGCACGGAGCCTGCCCCGAATGCCAGGGGCTCGGGACACGGCTGGAGCTCGATACTGAACTGATCGTGCCCAACCCGGACCGGAGCCTAAAGGACGGCGCTCTTCACGGCAAAGGCATGCACAACTGGGAGGCTGTCGTCGCCGCCTGCGACCACTATGACATCCCCATCGACGCCCCCTGGCGCGAGTTGAACGACGCCCAGAAGCACATCATCCTGTACGGCACCGGCGACGAGCGCATCCGCGTCCGCTACCAGTATGGCGGCTCGTACCGTAGCGACCTCGTCCGGTACGAAGGTGTCATTCCCTCCCTGGCACGTCGCTACCAGCAGACGGATTCCGACTGGACGAGGGAGAGAATCGAAAGATTCATGACCCGCCAGCCCTGCCCGGTCTGTGGCGGCGCACGGCTGCGGCCCGAAGCACTGGCAGTGACCGTGGCGGGCAAGCCGATCAGCGAGATCACCAGTTGGCCCGTCACCCGGTTGCTGACGTGGATCGAGGAGCTACGGCTGGGCGAGAAGGAACAGGCCATCGCCCGGCGTATCCTCAAAGAAGTGCGCGACCGATTGCAGTTCATGGCCAACGTAGGATTGGACTATTTGACGCTCGACCGCACCGCCGATACACTGGCCGGCGGCGAGGCGCAGCGCATCCGGCTGGCGACTCAGATCGGGTCGCAACTGATGGGCGTGCTCTACGTGCTGGACGAGCCCAGCATCGGCCTGCACCAGCGCGATAACGCCCGCCTCATCCGCACGCTGGAGGAGATGCGCGACCTGGGCAACACGCTCATCGTCGTCGAGCACGACGAGGCGACCATCCGCGCCGCCGACTGGATCATCGACCTGGGGCCGGGGGCGGGCGAGCACGGTGGCGAGGTGGTCTGTGCCGGGACGTTCGACGACATCCTCGCCTGCCCGGAGAGCCTGACCGGGGCCTACATCTCCGGCAGCCGGTCGATCCCCGTGCCCCTGCAGCGGCGCGAGGGGAACGGCGACAAGATCGTCGTCCGAGGCGCGCGCGAGCACAACCTGAAGGACATCGACGTAAGTATTCCCCTAGGCAAGTTCGTCTGCATCACGGGCGTCTCCGGCTCCGGCAAGTCGACACTACTGGTCGACATCCTGTACCAGCGCCTGGCACAGATGCTGCACGGGTCGCGAGAGCGAGCCGGCGAGCATGACGAGATCGAAGGGGTTGAGCACATCGACAAGGTGATCAACATCGACCAATCCTCCATCGGGCGCACGCCGCGCTCCAACCCGGCCACCTACACCAACCTCTTCGGTCCCATCC
>CAZWPV010000447.1:0-2836 GCA_964635485.1 uncultured Anaerolineales bacterium | reverse complement strand
GGCGCTGAAGGAGGCGGAGGGAGTTGAGGTCTGATCTGACCCTGGAGTTTCAGCCATTTACCTGGTGCTAGCCGGCTTGGCTCGAGTTGTATGCGCCCAGGTGCTTGCTGCCCTCAATCATGCTTGCGTCTTGTGGGGGTGTATGATAAACTACCGATGGCCTGATGAACTGACAGGGCAAGGAGCGATATGGACAAGAAAGTGGTGATTCACAGTAAGAGCCGCGTGTTTGACGGCTTTTTCAAGATAGACGAGGCGTACGTCAGTTACGAGCGCTTTGACGGGCAGATGAGTTCAAAGGTCCGCTTTCTCAGCTTTGAGAGAGGCGATTCCGTCGCGGCGATCATCTTTAACAAAGATGCCCCAAAAGTCATCCTCGTGGAGCAGTTCAAGTACCCGACATACGCAAAGGGTCCGGGCTGGATCGTAGAGACTGTGGCTGGCATTCTTGAGGAGGGTGAGACACCAGAAGCAGCCGTGCGCCGTGAGATTTTGGAAGAAGTCGGTTACGAGGTTGAGAAGCTTGAGCATATGTATACTTTTTATGTTTCTCCCGGAGGGTCGTCGGAGCGAATCATCCTGTATTACGCCGAGGTGAGCGATGTCGGTAAGGTGAGCGCCGGGGGCGGCGTGGCAGGTGAGCATGAGAATATCAGAACGGTAGAGCTCTCTATCGATGAGCTCGAAGCAAGCCTGGCGGCAGGGCGGATCCAGGATGCAAAGACTATCGTGGGGATCATGTGGCTGCAAAGGCATCTTGGCAAAAAGTCGAGGCGGGAGTAAGTCAGATCACCCCCTCCCTCTGGCTGGGGGAGGGCAGGGTGGGGGTGGTCCTCTGCACGCGAAACGGGCATTGAAAACGCACGATTGCTGTCCATTTGCTGGTCTTCACTCTCCCCCTACCGACCGCGAACGGTCGGTCCCCTCCCTCACAGGGAGGGGTGAACGCTTACGCACAACCTACTACGACACGATGGAGGAACCAGAACTATGGCAAAGAGCGAAAAAACTTGTTTCGTCATCATGCCTTTTGGTGAGAAACCAGACGTCGATGGCAAGCTCCTAGATTTTGACAAGATTTACAGATTCATCATCAAGGAGGCAATCGAAAGCCTGGGTATAGAATGCATTCGGTGTGATGAAATCGGGGAGGCGGGCTGGGTCCACGCCGACATGATGGAGCATATCTTGGAAGACGACGTGGCGGTAGTGGATATCACTACTCTGAATGCGAACGTGTTCTATGAGCTTGGCGTGCGGCATGCCCTCCGAGAGTCTGTGACGGTCTTGATTCGGAGGGAAGGTACCCGGATTCCGTTCAACCTTCAGGGCTTTCGTGTGATCGACTACAATCCAGAAGACCTGGAAAGCGTCGACAAGGCGAAGAAGGAAATTGCAGATTTTGTACAGAACGGCTTGAAGCTCAAGTGCCGAGACAGCCTGGTGTATGAGGTCCTTGATACGCTCACGGTCGGGACCAGACCAAAGATATTGAACAAGTGTGAAGTGTTCGAGTATCAATTGCGTGATGTCCCTGGAAAAAAGATCTGTCTCGTCACGGGCGATATTCAGAACGTCAGGATAGCTGACGTTTGGGTCAACTCTGAGAATACGAATATGCAGATGGCCCGGTATTATGACCGCTCCATATCCAGCGTGATTCGGTATCTTGGAGCCAAAAGAGACCAAGTTGGCCATGTAGTTGAAGACACGATTGTCAATGAACTGGCAGAGATTATGGGGGATCACAAGGCGGTACCTCCGGCCACTGTCGTTGTGACTGGCTCCGGCGAGCTGGCGGGGACGCACAACGTCAAAAAGATTTTCCACGTAGCGTCGGTTCAAGGGGCAGTTGCACATGGCTATAGTCCTATAGGGAACATTGAGGCGTGCCTTACGTCGGTTTTGAGGAGAGTGGATTCGCCCGAGTTTCGCGACGCGGGCTTCAAGTCCGTTATGTTCCCTCTTATGGGTACTGGGACGGGAAGAGGGAGTTTAAGAGAGAACGCGAGAAAGCTGATAGAGGCGGCTATCGCTTATCTGGAGGCCAATCCAGACAGCATTGTCGAGAGGGTATACTTCCTGACTTGGCGTGACAAGGAACTGGAAGTATGTCAGAGCGTTCTCCAGGGGGCGGACGAGATCACTCTGTCGACCGAATAGGTGATTGCGGCGTAATGGAGGCCGCCATCCCGACAACCCGACGAAGGTAGCAGTAGGTTTTGGAGCGTTGCTGAGCTGTGGAGGATCACTCGCCCGCGGCCAGGCTTTCGTAGAGCTCCATGTGCTCGACGATCATCTCTCGGATCGGGAGATGGTAAGGGCACTTTTCCTCGCACTCGCCGCACTCGATGCACGCTTCCCCGGTTGCGATGGCATCTGCGATCCAGCCCTCGAACAGCCTCTCTTTAGGAAAGCGCTTCACGAAGCTGGGCAGATTCATGATCGTCGAGATGCGCACTCCCTGCTCGCAGGGTTGACAGTAATCGCACCTGCGGCAGAAGCGCGTATCGACCTGCGCCCGCAAGTCCTCGATCTGCCGCCGTTCCTCGGACGTCAGTTCCCAAGGCCCATTGACGATGTCCACGGCCTCTTCGATCTCGGCGGCCGTTTCGATGCCGGGGTCGGGCACGACGGAATCGAATTGCAACAAGTACTTGATGGCCAGGTTGGCGTTGTCCAGCATGCCGCCGGCGAACGGCTTCATGGCGACGAACCCGACGTCGTGTTTCTTGGCCAGGGGGACCAATTCGTCAGCAGGCTCGTTGGTGATGACGTTGAACGGAAACTGGATGGGCGTATGCAAAACTTCGGGGAGTAGATGACACGACACCGG
>CAZWPV010000446.1:0-2836 GCA_964635485.1 uncultured Anaerolineales bacterium | reverse complement strand
CTTTTTTCATAGCGGCATCTCCTTGCTTAGTTCAGTTCTGTCCCGCAGCGTTCGCAAAAGCCATAGTCGGGCGGGTTCTCGGCGCCGCAGGCCGCACAGACTTTGCCCGCTTCAGGACTTGTGGGCACGGCCTTTTTCCCGGCGGAGGTGGCGATGAGCACGACGCCGGCAATGATCAGAATTGGGCTCAGTATGTTGACCAGAAGGGCTATGATGAATAGGACGATCAGCACAGGGGCGGGCTCGGTGCGCCCTTGGCCCAGGAGAAACACCAGGCTCCCGCAGGCGGACGTGATGATGCACACGAAAATGCCGGCGACTGCGAGTAGGATGCCGGTTGTCTTTTTTCCTGTCTGTGTTCCACGCACGTCGTTCATTTCGTGACCTCCTTATCCTGGCAGGCTACAGCCTGCCCCCACAGCGGTCGCAGAACTCGTACCCCGGTGGGTTGCGGGTGCCGCAGGCGGCGCAGACCTTGGGCGGCGGGCCTGGCCTGGGGGTTGGCGCGCGCCTCTTGTTGAGGACGATGACCAGCACGACGATTCCCCCGACGACAACGGCGACGATGAGGAGAGAAACGATACAGATGATCAACGGAATTAGGAATTCAAAAGGGGAAAGCATGTGTATCTCCTTTCGGGGTGCTTGCTTGTGGGCCCTTCTCCGGTAGTGCTGGTGGAAGATCCGTCTCGCAGAACGGACACGTCTTCCAATCGTGCTGCACGCCCGCGCCGCAGCCGGGGCACGTGAGGTTCAGAGGCGTGGCGCAGGCCGGGCAGACGGACCAGTCGGGCTGCACCGGCTCGCCGCACACGGGGCAGTCCTTGGGGGCCTCCTGAACGGGCTCGGCCTCCTCTTCCACCTCGGGCTCCGGCTCCATCGCGGGCAGCGCCGCCTCGCAGAAGGGGCACGTCTTCCAATCGCGCTCCACCCGCCCGCCGCACTCCGGGCACTCAAAGACCAGCTTCTCTCCGCACTCAGGACAGACGCGCCAGTCGTCCTCAACCTGCGCGCCGCACTTGGTGCACGTACGGGCTTCTTCGGAGGGCTCGCCCAGGCGGGCGCCGCACTTTCCACAGACCGTAGCGCCGGGACGCGCCGGGGTTCCGCACTTGGGGCAGACGGGGCCTGCGGGCTGTGCTGGGGCTGCTGGAGGTTGTACCCGTGCAGGAGCCGGGGCCTGTGTGGGTAACACGGGCTCAGGCGCGGCCTCAGCCGGTGCTTGGCCCTGGGCTGCCATGATCCGCAATCCCAGGGCTGTGTTCATGATCTCCTTGGTCACATCTCGCCCTCCCGAGAGGTTGCGGACGATAGCGATCGGTGTGTAGATTAGACCAAAGGGTATCCCCCACCATCCCAGGAAAAAGGTGAGGAGGGTGTACTGGAATCCCTTGCCCATGGCGCTCTCGCCCGGACGCAGGTAGTAGATGGCGCTGGAGCGTCTGAAGGTGACGACCAAGACGGAGATGACGTAGTCGAACATGACAAAGCGCCCGCCGCGCCTCAGCTCATCGGCTAGCTGTTGTACGGAAATTCCCTCTAACCCGTTGATGTCCATACTTATGCCCCCTTTTCTTCGCCTGTGTCTGCGCCCTCCTCGGTGAGGGATAGCTCGGCTTCGCAGTAGGGACACACCTTCCAATGGCGCTCCACGCGCTTGCCACACTCTGGACATTCAAAGATCAGCTTGGTGCTGCAGTACGGGCAGGCGCGCCACGTGTCTTTGACGTCCCGTCCGCAGTTGGGGCACTTGCCGGGTTCGGGTTTGGAGGAGGTCGCCCCTTTTGGTGGGGATGGCTGCAGGGAGTGACCGCACTTTCCACAGAAGGTCGCTCCCGCCCGCAGCACCGCGCCGCAATTAGGGCATCGGATATTGAGCGGCGGCTTGTCGGAGGGCTTTGGGACCAGGGCTCCGCATTTTCCACAGAAGGCGGCGCCCGGCCCAACCCGGTGACCGCATTTAGGGCACACTCGCCCGACCGGTCTTCCACTAGATGGGTTCATCGTACACCTCTTGGGCCAGCACGGCGAGAGGCGCTGGCAACCAGCTTTGACGCCATAATTCTATACCGTATCGGCATGTTTGCCAAGTCTGTTGCGCGGAATGGACAAAATATAGAGCGCACCGTTGAGATGCGCTCCGTATTTTGTGGTTTGGAATTACCGCGTGCGGCCTATCCTACCACCTGCGCAAAATCGGCTGGGGTGACGCCGGGGCTTTCGATGCCGTGCTCGGCGTAGAACTTGGCGATGGCCTGCCCGGCCTCCTCGACCGACACGCCTGCCAGCGCCGTCTCCAGTTCGGCCAGCTTTTCCTCTGGGAAAAAGAAGAAATCGCCCGAGATGGAGACCGCCGCGATGGCGCCCTCCTGCACCTCCGTCGTGGCGCGGATCAGGCCACCGGTCGCCTTGTGTATCTTGTGTTTCACCTCCACGCCGGCGCGAATCCTGACCGCGCGGTCGGCGCTTGGGCGGCGTTTCTGGTAGAGCCACTCGTCGGTGAGGAACTGTCTCGCCAGCTCGTCCGCCTTGGCGCGCCACGCGTCGTCCACCGTCGTCTGCACCTCCAGCGGCCCCAGCACCTCGGCGAATTTCTCCGCCAGCAAGTCCCACAACTCCTCGTGGGGTGGCGCGTAGCCTAGCTCGCGTTTGACCGTCGAGAGGTTGTCGTGCAGCGTCTTGTAGACCTTATCGCGGAACTTTTCGTCGGGGACGCGCAGCACGCGCGTCATCATCTCATAGTCAAAGTCCACGATCAGGTTGCCGACGAAAACGACGTATTCGCCGATCTCGGCCACGCCGTTGCCAGAGATCTTGCGCCCGTTGGCGACGATGT
>CAZWPV010000445.1:0-2846 GCA_964635485.1 uncultured Anaerolineales bacterium | reverse complement strand
CGCGATCCACAGCAGGCTTGGAAGAATCTCCCTCCTCAAAGCACTCCTCGACCTCATAGCCAAGACTCCCGAGTGCCTCCACGAAGCGATCCACGTGGTCGGAATTCTCGACCTTTTTCTTCAGCGGCTCGATATATACGCGCGCGGTCACAATGCCTCGCTCATGCCCAAGGCCCGGAATACGTCGTCCGCTAGAGGAACGTGGGCCTCCTTCACGTGCTACCCTGAGCACCTGGCTGTAGTCCACCTCCAGGCCCAGTCGGCTTGCGCCCCACTTCATACTGTGACCGTCGACGTACACTCCCACCCGCTCTATGGCATCGCGACTACCTTCATCAGTCATAGACGTTTACCTCCGTGCCATAACCAGAACCTCTGGAAACACCGGCGTCGCCCCTTCGATCCAATACAACCAACAACCCTCCCCCTGCGGCACGCGCGTCAACCTGCCCGCTGGCACAGTCGTCGTCTCCCCTGTCGAACCATCAGTATTCATCAGACTCACCTCGGCGGGCCCACCGTGCAACTTCAGAACCACGTTGCCCGGCGGTGAACACACGGGAACCAGCCATAGTTG
This sequence comes from uncultured Anaerolineales bacterium, assembly GCA_964635485.1. GTDB lineage: Bacteria > Chloroflexota > Anaerolineae > B4-G1 > B4-G1 > JAFGED01. The sequence continues at coordinate 2,269 of CAZWPV010000445.1, read as the reverse complement.
CGACTTGGGCATATAGCGCGGCTGATATGCTACCACTTCTACGTTGAGCCCGCACGTCGAGCGCACCACAAAGACACCGGTGAAGTCTGGAGCCTGAATCACCGGGGCGAGCAACAGATATGGCACCAAAACCGACCTCGCCTCGACCCCGCCCGGCAGCGTGAACCGCGACTCCCAGGTTCCGCTGCTTACGGCCACGTCGCAGCTCTCGCCGGTTACGTTCTCCATCAAGAGATGCCCGGTCTCTGCCGCGACGTCCCACTCCTTCTCAGTCACCCACACTAACGCCGTCGGGCTTGGTTGCGGCGTCGGTGTCGATGTCGGTGTGGGCGTCGACGTCCCTGTCGGCACCGGAGTACTCGTCACAGTAGACACTACCGCGATCGCCGGACGCGCCACAACCGTCGGGCGCGCCGCCTCCACTCGACCAGAACCACCGAACATCACCCACCGCACCAAGACCGAGAGCAATCCCAGAACCACTACGAGCCCTACTGTCATAGCCGCATACACCGCTGCCTCGCGCATACATCGCCGCACGACCGGCCACACCGGCTCGCGCGTCCCACACACAACTTGTTCCCTCCCCTCCTGTCCAACATCCTTGTTCCTCCATACTCGCCTACGCCTACGCCTGCTGAACCTGACCCACGCCGCCAGTCGCTCCAATACCGGCCTGCCATCCATCTTCCCGAACACCAACAAAGCCGCCAGACCAACTATGGGTATCCATATCCACAACCTCACCCAACTCGGCAATACTGGTGAAGCGACCAATGCGGCGGCAGGCAAGACGCCAGCGACAATCAGTAGCACGACCTTGGTCGAGCTGACCGACTCCTTGATACGCGCTGGGATCATGTATCCGCCCTCCGGTTCATCTCCTCTCTGAGCCACCAGCGCCCGCCCGCCTGCTCCCTACGAGAGAGCTTGCGTTCCGGCATCTCTGACTTGGGAAAAGATCGGTTATCGACACTTATCCCAAATCCAGTATATGCTGAACGACATCCAATGACCAGTATCTAGCGTGAATGACGCCCAACGGTATGATCCTGCATTGGCGCGTTCAGACCGGCTGTTCCACCGCGTCACGTCCCTCTCAGAGAGCCGTGATCATCGCCCCGAGGGCCAGTGAAATGATCCAACCGTACCGTTCCACCTCCTGCACGAAATCCTTCGTACTTGGCATGCGCTGCATCAGCTGGTTGCCACCAAGATGCAGCGCGCCCCGCACCAGCAACGTCCAAAAACCCAACACTGCCAAGAACCAGACTACCCCGGTCAGTCCTTCTCGTGTCACGGCTGCCTCCTCATCGCACCCCCGGCAGCCGCAAGAGCCATTCGCCCACAGCCACGATCACCGAAGCGCCGTCGGCTCGCCTCAGGAGGGACACCGATGCAACCACCACGCCCAGCCACACTCCGACCCCGAGGCCCGCCAACAGCCCGCTGGCTCGCTTCACACAGATTTCCAGCGGGCCAGGTAAACGAGACCACTTGCGCAGACCCTGCCCCATCAACTGGAAACCGTACACCAGCGGCACGAACACGCCTACCTGGCCGACGACACTCATGACCCAACCCCAACTCACGCTGAGGCCCTCCAACCATGGAACAACGTATACCCCGCAAACAATGGACGCTAGCACTCCCACGACGACACCCAGAAACTGCCCTACGACTGCCCCCGTTGCCTGTCGCCTGGCCCGAGCGAACGCTATCGCAGCCAGTACAACACTCACCGTATCCCATACCACCTCTTCCGACGCCTCCCTGTGCCTGCTACGCACCCTCGTCGCCCTGATCCCATCACATATCCTCCTCGGCACAGAACACCAACGCGACCGCCCCAAGAGAGATGATCCAACCATCCTCCAGGAGGTTATGAGCAGTACGTATACCATTGATGTGCACCCCATTCGTCGACCCAAGATCACGCACCACCCAATGCTGAAGGTCGGAATGATAGTAGACCTCCGCGTGGTGCTGCGATACTGTGCCGGCGCCGACCGCCTCAGCAGGAATGGCAATGTCATTGTCAGCCGCCAGACCAATCGACACGGGCATCGGCATCTTTCGCGATAGAGGCCACACCAACGCTTCGTCATTGGCGGACCTCAAGCAAGGGCCGGAGATTGAAACTGGCATACCAATCACGTCGGCACCCTGACACCCAGCCGTCACAGCACCCGATAACCCCGCCGCACCAGCCGGGCGCATCTGCCCATTAGGACCACGTCTCAGCAGCCACAGAGCAGCCAAGCCACAC
>CAZWPV010000444.1:0-2848 GCA_964635485.1 uncultured Anaerolineales bacterium | reverse complement strand
GGCGACACCAGTTGGTTCGTCCACGACCGCTTCGGCCTCTTCATCCACTGGGGCATCTATGCCCTGGCGGCGCGGCACGAGTGGATCAAGCACGTCGAAAAGCTCAGCGACGAGACGTATCAAAAGTACTTTGACCACTTTTACCCCGATCTCTACGACCCAGGCCTGTGGGCGCGCGAGGCCAAGAACGCGGGGATGAGGTACTTTGTCGTCACCACCAAACACCACGACGGCTTTTGCCTATGGGACTCGGCCCACACCGACTACAAGGCAACCAACACCCCCTGGGGGCAAGATTTACTCAAGCCGATGGTCGAGGCCTTTCACGCCGAGGGGCTCAAGGTCGGCTTTTACCACTCGCTACTCGACTGGCACCATCCCGAATTCCCCATCGACGGGCTGCATCCGATGCGAGACGACGTCGCGTTCCGCGAGGCGCAACAGGAGCGCGACATCGCCAAGTACAGCGCGTATCTGCATAACCAGGCCCGCGAGCTCCTGACCCAATTCGGCAAGGTGGACATCATGTGGTACGACTTTTCGTACGCCGACAGAGACTGGGAATGGTCCAAGGGCAAAGGCCACGACGACTGGCAATCGGAAAAGTTGTTGGCGATGACGCGCAAATTGCAGCCGGGCGTCATCGTCAACGACCGGCTAGACCTGCCCGAGGGCGGTGACGTCAAGACGCCCGAGCAGTATCAGCCGCGCGGCTGGCTGGAGGTCGACGGCCAGCCGGTGGTGTGGGAGGCGTGCCAGACCTTTAGCGGCAGCTGGGGCTACTACCGCGACGAGTATACGTGGAAGTCGGTCGAGATGCTCGTTCAGATGCTCGTCGACACAGTCTCCAAGGGCGGCAATCTGCTGCTCAACGTGGGGCCGAACGCGCGCGGCGAGCTCGACCCCCGCGCTATCGAACGGCTGCGCGGGATCGGCGAGTGGATGCGGCTGCACAATCGCTCGATCTACGGCTGCACCGCCAGCGACCTGACCCCGCCGCCCAACTGCCGCTACACGCAGACTAGCCCTGAGCGCGGGCTGGAAGCCCGGGGCCGAAGGGACGGCAACCGGCTGTACCTGCACCTGTTCGCCTGGCCGTTCCGGCACGTGCACCTCGACGGGTTGGCAGAGCGGGTCGAGTACGCCCAGTTGCTCAACGACGGCTCCGAGATCAAGCGGCTGGTCGTCGATCCAGATCAGCCGGCACAGAACACGACGATGAGCGGCACAGAGGGCACGCTGACGCTCGAACTGCCGGTGCAAAAGCCACCCGTGGCCGTGCCGGTGATCGAGCTGTTTCTAAAATAGCCACCTCCCACACGCCGCCGGCGCAATTGGACAAAGTGGCCGAACCCGGTAAAATGAGAGTCAATGAATCTCATATCCATCTCGACCGCCCCCAGCAACAGGCTGGTCGGCAAGCCCTTCTACGACCTATACGCCACGCTGGAGGTGATGCAGAAATTCTGGGTAGAGGCCGTCTTCAATGGCTTCGAGTTCCAAAACACCGCCGAGTGGGACGCGGGGAATCCGCCGCGCGATGAAGGAGAGCGCCGCCTGGCCTATTGGACGGACAGTCAGAAGTACACCACGGATCAGATCGCGACCTTGCTCAGGGCGACAGGGCTGCCGGTGCTCTCCGTCCACGCCAACCGGGATGTCGGCATCTGCCTCTGTTCCGGCCAGCCAGAGGAAACCGACGCGGGCAGGCGGTTGATCCGCGAATCTCTATCGCTGGCCAAGCAGGCCAGAGCCTCCGTGTGCGTGTTCCACCTCTGGGATACACGGAAGGAGGACTTCGACCCGGCGTTCGTGCACGGCGTCTTTACCGAGATCGCCGCCCAGTATCCCGGCGTCAAACCATCCGTCGAGAACATCCCCACGCACCTGCCAGGATCGATGCCCTTCGATCTGGCCAAGGAATACGACTGGATCACGCTCGACCTGCGCTGGGCAGCACTTTACGATGAACTGGACAAGTTCGAAGCGGTGAAGGATCGCATCGCCAACGTACACCTGCGAGGGGAAATCGAGAACGGCAGATGGGTCATCCCTGCCGACTGGTTCCCTGCCCAAAAGTCCTTCGACTTTTACCAAGCGTTGGACACGATCAAAAACCGGTGGGGATATCAAGGGTTGCTGACGGTGGAGAGCATCCCGCAGAACAACACGTGGGAAGATCTCATCGCCGCCACGGCATCACTCAGGAAAGTCTGACAATGAAAACAATCATCATCATCGGCGACGGCATGGCCGACTATCCCGTGCCGGAGCTAGACGGCAAGACGCCGCTCATGGTAGCCAAGACGCCCGCGATGGACCGCATCGCCAGGGAGGGCCGCACGGGCCTGTTCCAGACGATCGAGGCTGGATTGCCCACCGGGTCGGCGGTAGCCAACCTCTCGGTGCTGGGCTACGACCCGCGCACCGATTTCCAGGGCCGGGGCGTGCTGGAGGCGGCCAGCCTGGGCGTCACGCTGGCGCCGACCGACATGGCCGCGCGCATCAACCTGATCTGCGTGGAGGACGGCAAGATTCGCAGCCACTCGGCGGGACACATCGCCAACGAGGAGGCCCACCGGCTCATCCGCGACCTCAACGCCCACTTCCACGACCTGCCCATCACGCTTGTGCCGGGCCTGAGCTATCGCCACGTGCTGGTGGTGCCCAACGGCCATCCCGGCGTGGAATGCGCCCCACCCCACGATCACGTGGGCGAGCGCGTGCAGGACCTGCTGGTGACGCCGCGCCACCCACAGGCCGGGCCGACCGCCGACCTGCTGAACCGCCTCATCCTCGAGTCACAGGACGCTTTGCGCGACCATCCCATCAACCGGCAGCGCGCGGC
>CAZWPV010000443.1:0-2853 GCA_964635485.1 uncultured Anaerolineales bacterium | reverse complement strand
AGGACGCCGCGCATCTCCCCGTTCGCGCGCTCCAGGGTCAGCCCGGCGATCTTGGAACGCACCCCGCCTCCGGCGCGGAGGGCCAGGCTGAGGTTGGCTTCGTCGGGGAGGTGGATGTCCACGTTGCCGCCAGCGCCGATCCGATAGGCCGTGCCGGGGGCAAAGGGTGGCTTCACGCGGGCGTTCCCGCCGACCCTCTCCACCGTCACGCTACCCTGCACCTCGTCAAAGGTCAGGTTTCCGCCTACCTTCTTCACGGCGCACTGCCCTCGCACGTCATCGACGTGGGCGTTGCCGCCCACCGTCTCGCTCTGAAAGTCACCGTCCACGTCACGAACGTGCAGGTTGCCGTTGACATGCTCCAGCACGCATTCTCCCTCCACGTCGCGAACCCGCGCGTTGCCGCCCACGGCCTTGCCGCGCAGGATGCCGCCTACGTCGCGGACATAAAGGTTGCCGTCGACGCGCGTGAACTCGGTTGGGCCGACGTCCTTGAACGTCAGGTTGCCGTGGACGGTCTCCAGGGCAAGTGTGCCCGCCACGCCGTCGATCTTGGCGTTTCCGTGGCAGGTCTGGACGGTGAGGGTTGAGCCAGCAGGGCAGGCGATCTCGCAATCCTCTTTCGCTGAGATCGTCAGCGTCTCGCCCTCCTGCTCCAGGGTCAGATCTGTCGCTTCGCCGTCCACGCGGATAGTGACCTGTGCGCCATCCTTTCCCTGCACGAGCAGGTTCTTGGCGCACTTGGTGATGGTGATGTGGGGCGTCCCCGACGTTTCGATTGTTTGTTCAAACATATTCTTCCTCCGTGCTCTACTCAGACTGTGGCAGCCCGGCCGGACGTTTTCCCGTCGTTCAGTTTCTCACCCGCAGAGATCAGCGCGCTGCCTAGACTTTGCAGGACGTGAGAACCAACCGCAGCTAGGGCTGCCAGCAGTTGCTTTTCCTCTTCATTTCTCACGAGCCCAGCCCGATAGCGTCGCGCTATCTTGCTCTCCAGCCGTTCCATCTCCAATTTTGCAGTATCGACCGCAAGCATATACTCAAGCATAATTTCCTCCTTGACTACTAGCTTTGAAGCAGCTCCAGGGCTTCCTCGGACGTGATCTCTTTTGCCGCGAGCTTTTGCAGGATTTCCTGGCGTTGCTCCTCATCGATGCCCTCATCCTTCTTCGTTACCTCGTAGCCCAGAGCCTGAATGACCTCTTCCAGGCGGCTGCGCACAGTGGGATAGGAGAGCCCGAGCTCTTCTTGCACGTGGTTGAGCTTGCCCTCGCTGCGCAGGAAAATCTCGACGAAATGCAACTGCTCGGGCGTGAGTTGAAATATCTTTTCCATCGAGAACCGGCCTTCCAGCGCGGTGCCGCAGTTGCGGCAGGCCAGCCGGGTGACGATGAGTTCGTCGTGACAAACCGGGCATGCAGTTGGTACCTGATACATCGCCTTTCTCCTTAATATTTTTAAGCTAACTATTGAAAATTATAACATATCACTTAATTTTTGTCAAGAGGCAATTGAAAAAGTGGCAGATTTGCAAGCGGGCAGGAAACAAGATGCAGGAGGCAAGTTATGGCGAGGATGGGATGTTGACGCTGGATAGCGGAAGGTGGTCGCCCATCGTTTCGCCATCCAGGGCTACGGGCAGCCGCTCGCCGGTGGCGGCGTGGTATGCGGCGACGACGAGGGTATAGTCGCCGGGGATTAGATCGGCGGGGAGGAGGATACCGTGACGGTCGCTCACCGCCTGGCCCGGCTGCCAGGTCGTGGTCGGCGCGAGGCCACCCACCGGCTCGCCATCGTGCTGGGCGACGAGCAACCCTGCATCGCCGAGCAACTGGACGGTGACCTTGTACGGCTCGGCGATGGGGGCGCGGGCCTCCCAGAACAGCGTCACCGGCAGGATGTCGCCCGGGGCGAACGCATCATCCGCCAGGGCGTAGCCGAACAGGTGAACGTCCTCGCCAAAGTCGGCGTCGAGCGCGACGGCGGGCTGCTGCGGCAGCGGCGCTGTGCCATACGTCGCCAAGCGCACGCGGCCGTACCAGCGGTCGCCTGCCTTGTAGGCGTTGGTCGCCAGCCAGCTTTCGATACGCCGCTGCGGGTCGGACTCGGCGTCGCCCCAATAGACCACGAAGAGGCGGTCGTACTCCTCGATCAGCGGAGATAGAAATTCTCCGGCCCGGCCCTGGCTTGGGTGATAGGGCGCGGGGTAGACGTCCCGGTCGGGGTAGTAGTAGGTGAACACCTCCCACTGGTTGGGGGCGTTGAGGATCACCGCGGTATCGGCCCCGGCAGAGGCGGCGACGTCGGTGGCAATCTGGCGATAGTCGTCGCGGGCGTACGCGGGGTTGAAGTAGAGGTTGTGGAGTGATGGATAAACGGCAATTGCCGATAGACCGATCAACAGGATACAGGACGCAAGATGCAGGATTCTTGCGTCCTGCTTCTTGCATCTTATCCCTTGCGTCAGGGTCTCCATTCCGCGGGCAACCAAGATGTGGAACGGCGGCAGCACCACGATCAAGAACTTGAGCCAAGCCTCCTTGTAGAGATCGAGGGCAAAGATGAGGGCGATGGGCAACAGCAGGTAGAGGGCCAGGCTGGCGACGCCGAACCAGCGTCTCTTTCGAGGCCCTTCGGCTGCGGACGCTTTGTCCGCGGACGCCTTGTCTGCGGACGCCTTGTCCGCGCTCGGGGCAGGCCACAGGCCCGCGAGCAGCAGTACGCCCGCGCCGATGAGTGCTGCTCCGGCTTCCTCCAACCCCAGCGTGTTGCCGACGGTGAGCCAGCGCATCACGTTTAGCAGCGCCGGCACGAGCTCGTAAGATTGCCCGGCCGAGGGCCAGCCCGTGACGC
>CAZWPV010000442.1:0-2864 GCA_964635485.1 uncultured Anaerolineales bacterium | reverse complement strand
CCGCGCTTGCAGCGTTGTCCAGGAGGGATTGGCGTTAAACCGGTCTCCGCAGGCCTTTACGACGACGAGCAGTGACTTCCCTGGTATTTGACGTCGAAGGTGGCGCAGGCGGTACCGGATGAGTTCGCCGAAGGAGCGCGATCCGTTGTTTGGCTCGGGCCTGGGCAGCGATAGCAGCAGTGTCCCGCCAGGCTTGAGCACGCGATGGAACTCGCCCAGGGTAAAAGCGGGGTCGGCGACCGCTTGTAGGACGCTGATGCTGATCAGGTTATCGAAGCGGGCGTCGTCAAATTCCAGCCGGGCGTTCAGGTCGGCTCGCTGGAAAGTCGCGTGCCTGGACAAATTCCCCGTTGTCTTTTGCTGCGCTTTGGTCAACAGACTTGTTGCAAAGTCGGTGCCCATCACGTTAAATCCCTCCTTTGCCAGGGTAATGGCGTACTTCCCTGTCCCGCAGCCTGCGTCGAGCACCCGCTCATCGGACTTGGCGCGCCCCTCTCGCAGCACGTCCACGACGTATTGACATGTGCAACGTTTCCGATTGGGGGAGGGGCTGGCTCAGTTCGGCCGTCCGTGATCTGACCCACAGCCTGAAGGATACCAGAAAAGAGGGGGCTGTGCTGGACGTAAAAGCGACGCTTACCCGACGGTAAGGCTACGGTGATATGTGATTTCCAACTCTAGCTGGACGACGTACGCCTGCATGAATTCGACGAGCGGCTTCCCAAGCCGCTTGGCCGTCGCGGTGCAAAGATCGCCAAAGAAGCTGATCTGGAAATTCACCTGATCGATGATGTAATCTCCGATCCCCTTGCCCTCGGCAAATCGCCTTTCAAACCCCGCCATCGGCATCTCCCACGTGCTCCCTTTGACGTCTTGCGGGTCGTATTCCGGTTTGGCGTACTTGGACGTGAACGCCCGCATGATGCCTATCGCTCCCAGTGCGTCGAGTTTGTCTGCGTCACGCAGCACGTCTCCCAGCACCCCGCCGCCACCCGGCGAGCTGTGATGTCGGATTGCATCGGCGATGGTTCCGATCTCCTCCTCGGCGAACAACCGGCGCTGGCGGAGGAATTGTGCGGCGACCTCCGCCCCCACCTGGGCGTGCTGGTCGCGCTGCTCGACCTCGACGCAGGCCAGGCCTATGTCGTGCAGCAAGGCGGTGGCCTCGACGATTTCCAGATCTTGCAGCCCTTCGTGCGTGGCGATTTCGAGCGCCCAGCGCCGGACCCGATCGACGTGCTTAAAGTCGTGGGCAATTCTCAGGTCGGGCGCGTTCACGGTGTTCATCGAACGCTTGACGTAGCGCTCTACGTGCTGGATTCGGTTCATCGGATCACGTTCAACTGCTTCAGGATATTCTCGGTGATGGCCCGCGCCCGCTGGCCGTCCGCCTCCGTGTCCTGGATGTTGGTGGCAAAGATGATCGTCTTGCCATCGCGGTTCACGGTGCCGACGAACCACCCCAACGGCTGCTCGTCCTCTGGTGTACAGGAGCCCGTCTTGCCCCGGTAGACGTACGCGTCCGTCTCCTCCTGGACGAGTACCTCCTTGACGATGTCCATCGAGCGCGCCGAAACCGGCAGGTCGCCGGTGTCCAGGCGGTGCAGAAAGTCAATCTGCTCCTCGGCTGAAATCTTGAGCGAGCTTCCCAGCCAGAATTGGGTCAGACCGCCGGAGATGTCCTGGTTGCCGTAGCCGAACCTATCGAGGTATGCTTGCATTCGCTCGATCCCTATCTCCGTCGCCACGGCCTGAAAGTACCACACCACCGAGTTCTGCACTGCCGAAGTCATCGTGTGATCCTGGTTCCACGTCTCAACCGGGTGGATCGTCCCATCCCACTTGATGACGTAATCCTGGTCGGGGATCACGCCGGTCTCCAGGGCGATGAGCGAGTGGGGAATCTTGTAGGTGGAACAGGGAGAAAGCCGCTCGGCGCAGCGATCGGGATTGTAGCGGATGTATTCGTCCGCGGCGACGTCCCACAGGACAAAGCAGCCCTCGTAGCCTGCGAAGAACGGAGACAAGTCGGGCATCGGCTCAGGAGCGCAGCAGGCGGTCAGAAGCCCGCCGAGGATGAGCAAAAGACAGATGGCCTTGCGCATCCGCTTCACCTCACGATGCAGGATTCGAGCTCTCAAAGTGCGTCAGAGGCGGCTTGCCGACGGCGTAGACGTTAAAGCCGATGTCGTAGAGCGCTTTGTGATCCAGGATGTTGCGGCCGTCAAAGATAAAGGCCGGGTGGACCATCGTCTCGTAGATGGCTGCATAGTCCAGTTCGGCGAACTGCGGCCACTCGGTGGCGACGGCGATGGCGTGGGCATCTCGCGCCGCGGCGTAAGGGTCCGGCTCGAAGATCACCTGCTCCGCGACGTCGTGCAGGTCGGCGCGGGCGCTCTCCAGCGCGTAGGGGTCGGTGATGACGACGTGCGCGTGCTCCTCCAGCAGCTTCCGGCACACGGCCAGGGCGGGCGACTCGCGCGTGTCGCTGGTGTGGGCCTTGAAGGCCGCGCCAAAGATGGCGACACGTTTGCCTGCCACCGTGTTGAACATGGCCGTCACCATCTTGGACACAAAGCTCGCCTGCTGGTACTCGTTCATCCTGACGACCTGCTCCCAGTAGGCGGCCACCTCGTTCAGGCCGTAGAACTCGCACAGGTATACCAGGTTCAGGATGTCCTTCTTGAAGCAAGAGCCGCCAAAGCCCACGCTGGCCTGCAAAAAACGGGGGCCGATGCGGCTATCGGTGCCAATGGCGTGGGCCACCTCCGTCACGTCGGCGCCGGTCCTCTCGCACAGGTTCGCAATCGCGTTGATCGAGGAGACGCGCTGGGCCAGGAACGCGTTGGCCGCCAGCTTCGAAA
>CAZWPV010000441.1:0-2874 GCA_964635485.1 uncultured Anaerolineales bacterium | reverse complement strand
CTGCGTGTCCTCCTCCTCGATGGAACCCCCGCTGCCGGTGATGATCACCTCCCGCACGCCGGGGATGCGACTAACGACGCGGGCGGTGGAAGTGCCAAACGGCACGCCCTCCTCCGCTTCGATGGCGACCTTGTTTTCTCCCCCGGCGAGCGCGTCGTCCATAAAGCCATTGAGGTACTCGGAAAGGCTGCCCAGGACGACGAGCGCAAAGACGCCGATGGCGATGCCGCCCACGGTGAGGATCGTGCGCGTGCTGCGGCGGATGCGGTTGATCAGTCGCAGTATAATGTTGCGGGCGTAGCCCGAGCCATCGCCGCCCCGCAGCGCGATCACCGGATCGAGGCGCGCCGCCTGCCACGCGGGATAGACGCCCGCCATGACGCCCATCAGCACGGTAAAGACGATGGCCCCCACCGCCAGCCGGGGCGTGATCAGGAACAGCCGCAGGCCCAGCGTTGGGAACAGAGCCTGGTTGGCGTACGCCGTCACTCCATAGCCCGCCAGCACGCCCACCAGCCCCCCCACTCCGCCGATGAAGGCCGCCTCGGCCACCGTCTCGGCAAGGATGTGGGTGTTGGCCGCACCCAGCGCCTTTTTCAGGCCGATCTCGCGCCGCCGCTCGTGAACGCTGACGATCATCGAGTTGACGACGGTGAAGGAGCCGATGAGGAGCGCCATCGCGCCGCTGGCCCCGACGATGAGGGTAAAGATCAACATCTCCATTCGAAACTGCTGGAGCGTCTCCTCGGGTGATTGCGCCTGGACGCCGCTCACCTCTCTCTCGATGCGCTTGGCCAGTTGCTCGACGTCTACGCCGGCCTGGGGAAAGACGTAGACGAGGCCGACGCCCAGGTAGGGCGCGTACGAGGACATCTCCTCCGCCACATCGTAGGAGACGTACGCGATGCTGGTCGACGCTTCCGGCTGCTGCCCCCAGATGCCGACCACGCGGAAGGGCCGGTCTCGGATCATCAGCACGTCGCCGACCTCCAGGCCGCGATCCTGCGCCAGCTTCCAGGTGACCACCGTCTCGGCGCGGTTGTTGGGCGCGGGCACCCGCCCGGCAGCCAGTTCCACGCCGCTGGGCGGCTCGAACTCGAGGCCGGGGATGTCAGAGCGCGTGCCGAAAAAGGCCTCGGGGTTGATCAGGATCGTGACCATCTGCTCCTCCTGCTCCTCGAGGTAGTAGTCGTACAAGGTGGCAGTGACGCCCGCCACCCCCTCGACCCGGCGGATCTCGCGCAGCGTGGCCTCCGTCACCGGACGCTCAAAGCTCGCCGGCAGGACAAGGATGCGGTCCGTCGCTCCCTCCTCACCCGACTGGATGAGGGTCTCGAGGCTCTCGGATATGGAGCCGACGGTGGTGACGGCAAAGATGCCCACGGCGACGGCCAGCACCGTCAGCCCGGTGCGCATCTTGCGGCGCAGCAGATAGCGGATGATCTCGATCATAACGGTTCTGCCCTTTCAACGCGCTTGAAGGCGGTTTTATTCGGCGAGCCCTGGTAAAATCTTGCCGGGCCGTCTCAGAGCCGAAACGCGCCCGATTGCGCGCTGAATCGTGACGAGTATAATTATACGCGACGCGGCCAAACCGCCCGCATTATACCGCACTTGGCTCTGTTTGCCATCGGGCGCGCGGCCTAGATTTATACTGTACCTGAGTACAATCTCGCAAGGGCGTAGGTCAAATTGGCAATTTGACCTACAAGGAGGTGCACCGATGTCTGAACAAAAATCCAATCCGAAACGACCGCTGCACGAGTGGCTGCCGCCCGTGATCCTCAAAATCCTCGTCTTTGGCGCCTTCGCCTTTGTCCTGTACGAGGCGCTAGAGGGGCTGGGAGAGCAAGACCTGAGCGCCAATCGTCTGTTGGCCGTCATCGGAGGCATGGTCGGGCTGCTGCTGCTGCTGGCCATAGACCGCCTGACCGGGCTCAGAGTCTCAAAGGAAGGCGTAGAGGCGACGCTGACCGAGGCCAAGGTCAAGGCCCTGGACGAGATCAGCGACATCGAGAACCAGGAGGCCGCCGAGGCCGCGCGGGCCGAAATCCTGCATGCCCAGAGCACCGAGCAGGTGAAGGCGGCCAAGGCCGTGGCGGTAGAGCTGAACGCCACACGCATCATCGAGCGGGCGACGGAGGCCATCCGGAGAAAGCGCAAGTGCTACGTGCGCTACCGTCCCAGCCCGGACGAGGCAGAGGACGCCTATCTGGTAGCCCCTCTCGACGTGAAACCAGGGGCCACGCCCAATACACGGGCCAACGACTATCTGTGGGTGCACTCCTACGAGACCGGCGGGACGCGCTCGCTACGCCTGGACCGCGTGCTGCGGGTGGACGTAACGGACGAGGCCTTCGACCCGGCGGAGTTGACGGCGGGGTGGAAAAAGCGGCCAAAGTGGAACGTGACGCGGGAGTGGTAGTTGGTTAGTTGGTTGGTTAGTTTGGCGAGGGAGGGACGATGCCGAACAACGAAACGCGTGCAGCACTAAGCGGCAAGCGCGAGCGTGGCGGCGTCATCGGGGGAGAGGGATATAACTTCCAGGCTGCCTACATCACGAGTCGCATCCCCCTCTGGCTCGCCGATCCTGACTTTGTACAACTTCTCCCGGAAGGCTCGGGGGATGTGGACGTGCGCTTCAACCACGATGGCAGCGAGGAGCGCTGGCACGTCCAGGTCAAGAACTATGTGGTAAAGCCCTCCAAAGCCCGCGAGGTCTTTGACCAGTTCCACAAGACCAATACAGACACGCCCGGTACATACACCCGCTTCACACTTGCCTGCCCCGGCCTGCACGACAATGTGAAAAAGTTGCGCGGTGCTATCGAGGATTTACGCGGTGTGGCTGACTTCTACCAGCGGGGCAAAGAT
>CAZWPV010000440.1:0-2892 GCA_964635485.1 uncultured Anaerolineales bacterium | reverse complement strand
TGCACAGCGAACTGCGCTATATCTTGGGGGAGCACGTGCAGCAGGCTGGCTCGCTAGTCACGCCCGATCGCCTGCGCTTTGACTTTACACATCCGGCGATGCTGACCGAGGACGAGCTGAATTTGGTGACCCAGTCTGTCAACGACGCCATCCTGGTCAACTACCCTGTGGAGATTGGCCAAGAGGAGTACCAGCAGGCTGTGAGCGAGGGTGTGATCGCGCTCTTTGGCGAAAAGTATGGCGACGTGGTGCGTGTCCTGCGCATTGGGTGGCCGGGCGAACCGTTCAGCCAGGAGTTGTGCGGCGGTACCCACGTGCACGAGACGGGCGAGATTGGATTGTTCCACATCGTCTCCGAGGAGAGTGTGGGTGCGGGGGTGCGTCGTATCGAGGCGGTGACCGGCCGGGCGGCGGTTGAACTGGTAGAGCATCAGACGGGCATCCTCAAGCGCACTGCGGCTTATCTGGGTGTTACACCGGAAGAGGTGGACCGCAAAGTGCTTGGGTTGTTGGATGAACTGCAGTCCACTCGCAAGGAGATCGCACGCCTTCAAGAGCAACTGGCGCGTCGCGAGTTCGAGACTTTGATGGAGCAGGTGAAAACAGTGGCGGGGGTTTCTTTGCTGAACGCTCGCGTGCGCGCGCCGAGCATGGATGTGCTGCGCGAGATGACCGACTGGTTCCGCGACCGGCTGCTCTCTGGCGTCGTCGCATTGGGCACGGTGCTGGAGGAGCGCCCGGCGCTCGTCGTCGCCGTGACCCCTGATCTGGTGGAGCGCGGTGTGGATGCCGCCAAGCTGGTGCGCGGCATGGCGCAGTTGATCGGCGGCGGCGGCGGTGGCAAGCCCACACTGGCGCAGGCAGGCGGACGTGACCCCAACCGTCTGGACGATGCGCTGGGCCAAGCGCCGCAATTGCTTGAGGAGATGCTCTGATAGCGGTGGCGGGCTTGTTGCCCGCTGCTGATGGCTCGTAGCCATGTGCAAGGTTGTAGAACTTCAGACTCAGGATGATCTGGCTTCCATTAGCCATTGGCTTGACCTGGTGGAGGAAGATCGCGTCATCCTGGTCGTCCCCTGGGATATGCAGTTCCTCTCCCGCGGGTTGGATTTTGAACTCTTGCGGCGTGAGGCCGAGCGGCGCCAGTTGGAGATCGCCATCGTCTCTGTCGATCTTGAGCGACGCGGGCTGGCTCGCAGGTGTGGGTTCCCCACCTTCGCCAAGGCCTCGGAGGCGCGGCGCGTTAAGGAGTGGGGTCTCCGTGCTCCAGAATCGGTAGAGCCGCCGCCTCGTCATTGGTGGGATGCAGAGGTGGACCTTCAACCCCGTCCACTCTCACGCCTGCGCCGCCTTATTCCCTCATGGTTCAACTGGGTCAAGGTGGGTGTTCGCCTCGTCATTTTCCTGCTGGCGCTGCTGGTTGTCGTCGCGAGCGCCTACGTGATCGTGCCCAGCGGTTCGGTGACGCTCGTGCCTGCCCGTGAGGAGTTTGTCACCATCGTGCCGGTTTCGATCGACGTGGAGATAGAGGAGGTCGATCACGCGGCCGGTCGCATCCCCGCGCGGAAGGTCGGCGATTATTTCGAGGCCACTATCGAGGTCGAGACGACGGGTATCATGCATTTGGTGACGGGCCGAGCGACCGGCGAGGTCGAGTTCACCAGCCTGATGGCGCAGGACTATGTCGTGCCCAAGGGCACGATCGTGCGCACCTCGTCGACCAGCTATCCGATTCGCTTTCGTACCACCGAGGCGGTCGTCGTCCCTGCCGCAGGGCGGGCCATAGCCCCCATCGAGGCTTTGGAAGATGGGGTAGGCAACGTGGGTGCTTATCAGATCAATCAGGTGGAAGGTGTGGCTGCGTCCGCCGTGGCGGTGATCAATCCCAGTGCAACGACGGGCGCGGAACCTCGGGAGGCGCGCGTTGTCACCCAGGCCGATTACGACCGGGGGCGGTCTTTGCTGATGCAGCAATTGCTCGATCAGGCTTACGCCGAATTAAGCAGCGACTATTATCTGGAATCCAACGAGATCCTTCTGCGCCAGTCGCTGCGCGTCGAGGCAATGCCCAAGCTGGCGTATGACCGTTTTGTCACCGAGCAGGCGGACAGAGTGGGAGTCAATATGCGTATATTGGTGGGCGGCTGGGCGATAGACGTGGACAACGCTGAGGCGGTGGCGTACTTTGCCCTTTCGCGCCGCATCCCCCAGGGCTACACGCTGCTGGATGCCCGCTTCGAAGTGGGCGAGGTCGCTGAAGAGGAAATCGGCCCCGGTCAGTTTACGTTCTTCGTCACGGCTTACGGCTATGCCGATGCTGCACTCGACCCTGCCTTGGCCGCTTCCCTCGTCCGTGGGCAGCGCTTGGCCGATGCGCGCAATCGCTTGGTAGCGAACCTCCCGTTGGCCGAGGAGCCTCGGATTGAACTCTGGCCGGATTGGCCGGCGGGGTTCAAATGGTTGGAGCGAATGCCGTTGCTTTCACTGCGCATCAACGTGAGGGTCGAGTCGCGTACCCTGGCGGCGAATCAGGCACGCTAGGTGTCCTCCCGAAAGCTATGAATGGAATGCTGCAGTCGAGCTTTTGGGAAGGTCATTGTGTGTGAACATGCGTATACTGGCTTTGGACATGGGTGAGCGACGTGTGGGAATTGCCATCAGCGATCTCACCGCTTCTTTGGCGCGCCCGCTGCAGGCGCTGGTGCGGGGCTCGCGTGAGGAGGATTTCGCTGCTATCGCGGCCATCGTGGCCAAGCATGACGTCGGCCTGGTCGTAGTTGGCCAGCCGCTTGCTCTGGATGGGACGGAGGGGCCGCAGGCGCAGCGGGTTGCCCGCTATGCGGATGCGCTGGCCGCCCATCTGCCCGTCCAGGTCATTCTGTGGGATGAGCG
>CAZWPV010000439.1:0-2895 GCA_964635485.1 uncultured Anaerolineales bacterium | reverse complement strand
GCTGCGAGCGCATCGCCGACCTGATCGAGGAGGACGCCGAGATGCGGCGCGAGGTAGTCAGCCTGCGGCAGCGGCTTTACAGCGCTGCTTGCTGATTTCGGTCCAAAGTTGGCACAACCCCCCAACCGTACTACAATGTCCGTGTGCCAAAGCAAAAACCGGAAACGCGCATCATCGAATGCAAACGGTGTGGCATACACACCCGGCACGAGCGAGAGGAGTGGATACAACGCCCCCTGCCTCTGCTCCTGCTCACCGGGCGCGTCAAGGTGGTGACCGCCTGGCGGTGCACGAAATGTGGAAAGTACAGATCGGCCCGGTCACGGTACCGGCTGGAGAAGGAAATAGCATAGTTGGCCACTACGGAGAAGCACGGTGAGCAAGACAGAACAACCTGACGCCTTTTTCGAGCAATTTGAGCAAGCAAGCCCGGATATAAGAATGCTGGCAGAACGGGTGAAGGTGATCGAGAACCCCGGCGTGCGCGATACCCTGTTGCGAGCCATGCGGGTGCTGCTGGGCAAGTCCGCCAACTCTGCGGAGGCAGAAGACCAGGGATAGACGCCGCAAGAAGCTCTGCCGCCCAAACCTTAAAACCCACCCCGTTTTAAGCTTTGTCTCCCTCGACGCGCTGCTCCCCTCGGCCTTGGCGTGGTATAATGCCACCGTAGGTCGCCGCGACCAACTCCCCATCCGAATCCAGTGCACGATTCAGCATCGCCGCCCTCGCCGGACCAAACCTGTGTAAGGAGCATCGTATGTCCGCAGACACCCAGTGGCTCGACGCTGTCATGTCCAAGTACGTGGCCGGGCAACTGGCCCGCTTCCGGGCCGAGTTGGAGGGCCGTACGCACCAACCCGTCGGGGCCGTCCAGACCGACGCGGCACGGCTGCTGTCCGACCTGTGCCGCCACTTTGGCCTGGACGAGGAGCAACACACGCTTGTCTTGGGCGAGGCCGGCGTGCGGCACGTGGAGGAGCGCTACGTGCGGCGGCATAGGCAGCGGACTTCTTTTGCCCATCGTGCCGATTTGGCAGCATCCGCCAATTCTGAGATGCCAATCCGCTGAGAGAACCGGGCGCTCAGATGCAATGCAATGCTCCAAAGTTGGTGATTGTGGTCCCGAGAGGAGCAAGCTGGTTGAGAAAGCCTCTCGGCTTCAGGGTCGGGGATAAACCGGCAATGTCTTGAGCCAGGGCCATCTGCTGGATGAGCGACTATGCCCCGATTGATGCCAAACGCCCAACTGAGCACTAGAAAACACACCCCCCGTCTGACGACGGGGGGTGTGTTGCGAAAGGAGAGTAACCACAGATGATCACCTGAGGATGGTTTCACCAAAGCCAACTTGTGGAAACGAACGACAGCACCCCCCCGGCCGCAGGCCGGTCGGCTGTGGTGACTGGCTGCCACTCCCTCGTCAGCGAATTTGCTCCCCTGGTCAATCCAGTGCCTGGCGCTTTGTGATCCGATAGGCATAGAACGTTCCAGCAGACACACCCAACACAGCACCAATGATATCCGGTCGGATTCCGAAGCCCACGAATAGACCGACAATGCCTCCAATGAAGAACCCAGCGCACAGGCCTGTGGCCACCCACAGTAAGAAAAGGCGAACCGCGTGCCTTCGCCCCACCATCGCGCCCAGGCTTCCACCGCCGACGACGGTGGCAATTGCGATGACAAGGTTGACGCTCGTCAGCCCGCCGAGGGCCAGGATTGTCAGCGCCATCCCGATGCCCAAGGCACCGGCGAGAGGCAAGCGGAGCCGCATGGTCTTGTCGTCAAACGTCATGCCCAATGCAAGACCTCCGATGGCAAACGTAACCAGCAGTGCGATCAGCGCCGTAAGCGCGCTTTCAAAGGCATACCCCGGCGGAGAAGCGGCGCCATAGTGCCCCAGTGTGTATCCAATGAACTCGTCAACAGCACCGGCGATCGCCCTGCCGATGGCGTAGGCGATACCGAAACTGATCGCGCCGACCAGCACCTGCAGGATCAAGCGCTTGATGTCACGCCCTGCGATCCCCAAAGCCAGGCCGCCAAAGGCACCGACGATGGCATATCCCATCCCATACCCCAAGCCACACATGAGGGTATTGAC
Organism: uncultured Anaerolineales bacterium; assembly: GCA_964635485.1. Taxonomy (GTDB): domain Bacteria; phylum Chloroflexota; class Anaerolineae; order B4-G1; family B4-G1; genus JAFGED01. The sequence goes on along the minus strand of CAZWPV010000439.1, from coordinate 790 downwards.
GACCACGGCGGTGATCGCTGCACCAATGGCCACGCCAATGGCAAACCCGCCGACGGCGTAGAGAGCCGCGATCCAATCTACGCGTAGGGTCTTCTTATCCATCTCGCACCTCCTTGCGAATTCCTGCATGTCAGAAGACAGTCCAGAACTGACACTGGGCCGCACTCTGACCACCGCACACGATTCAAGTAGGCTGCTCAATCTCAGTCCTTGGCCCCCCTCGCACCGCGCCGAATGCCTGCTATGATGATAGCACAGCTTACACATCCCCACAAGACCGTATTACCTCACTTATAATCGCACCGAAGGCAGTTCGTCCCCAAAAAACGCACTTGCAATCCCGCTTGTGCGGCCATTTAACATACGCGCCAAGCCGCTCATTGTACCAGTCAATGGTCCGTTTGCTTCTGCCCGCGACGTGTTCAGAGACCAACAGCAATTCAATCAACCGCTCTAGAGTCGCCTCCATTTTTCACCTCCTGCCTGGATCAATCGTCTTCAACCCTTCCTTGAAAATATTCTAACATCGTCTACGTCACAAAGTGTGGCCCAGTGTGGCCTCGTGCCCGTATGTCCAGGCGAAGGGTTGTCCATATGGCGCTTTTCGAAAAGTGGGGCGGCAGTGGGGGAAAGCAAGCAAAAAGCACCCTCTACGGAGGATGCTATCCCTAAAAAGGCGCGTTTTTTGGCCCCTAGTGGGACTTAGGCTGGGGGCGGAGGATTCGAACCCCCACGTACGGATTCAGAGTCCGCTGTCCTACCATTAGACGAGCCCCCAGAGAAAACGATG
>CAZWPV010000438.1:0-2897 GCA_964635485.1 uncultured Anaerolineales bacterium | reverse complement strand
TCCACGCGGATAAAAGCCCCGCCGGTCTCCCGCACCGCCCGCAGCGCCTTGATCCGGTCGCGGGGCAGGCCGGCGACGATGCTATCGGCGACGGAGTGGGCCTCCACCGGCTCCATCTCCCATCCCTGAAGCCCACGCTCCCAGGCATCGACCAGCGGCGACGACCCCGCCGCCTGCACGCCGACGATGCGCGGCATCGAGTCGATCCAGCCCAGCGCCAGCAGGTCGCGCAGCCCCTTGTGGGTGCCGCCGATGATGCAACCATCGCCCACGGGGATGAAAATGACATCAGGAGATTGCAGGGACGAATCGCGATTCGCCCCTACAGGCAATTGCTCGCACACCTCGTACGCCGCCGTCTTTTTCCCCTCGCTCATGTAGGGGTTGTAGGCCGTGTTGCGATTGTACCAGCCGAACGCCCGCGCCGCCTCCAGGCACAGCTCGAAAGCCTGATCGTAGGTGCCATCCACCAGCAGGACGGTGGAGCCGTAGGCCAGCAACTGCGCCACCTTGGCCTCTGGCGCTGTAAGCGGGACAAAGATGACGTTGCGCTGCCCCACCGCCGCGCAGAGCCCGGAGAGCGCGGCGGCGGCGTTGCCCGTGCTGGCCGTCGTGACCACCTCCGCGTTCCGCTCGCGCGCCTTGACCACGGCGATGGCGGAGGCACGATCCTTGAACGAGGCCGTCGGCTGGCGACCGTCGTCTTTGACCCACAGGTGCCTCAGGCCTAACTGCGCCGCCAGGCGCGGCGCGGGGTAAAGAGGCGTCCAGCCGACGCTGTCCAGCACGGTGCCACCCGCCAACCGTCGCGCCACACCAGAATCGACCGGCAGCAGCGGCAGGTAGCGCCAGATATTGGCGGGCTGGCTGGATAGTTGGCCGGGCGTGAAATCAGCACCAATACGATCATAGTCGTAGACGACGTCCAGAATGCCTTCAGACGCCGCGTGTCTTCCAGACACGACGCGCCCGCCGTCCCCGTGCTTGGGGCAGACATAGTCCACCTCGTCGATTCCGTATTCTGCACCGCAGATGGTGCATTTCAGGCCAAGGACGTATTCCATATTCTCCCAGCTACGGCACGATCCGCGTACCCGTCTCACCGCGCAGCGCGCGGGGCACGTTGGGTGGATCGGTGATGACGACCTCCTTGCCACCATACTTCAGGTAGTAGATGGCCGCCTCGATCTTGGGCAGCATGCTTCCCGGAGCAAATTGACCCTCATCAATATAACGTTCCATCTCAGCCACAGTTACTTCACGGAGCGGCCGTTGATTCGGCTGGCGAAAGTTAACGTAGACGTATTCGACCGAGGTCGAAATGACGAATAGATCGACGCCAAGCCTGCGGGCCAGCAGCGCGGAAGCGTGATCCTTGTCGATGACGGCCGCCACCCCTTCCAGGTCCCCCGCGTCGTTTTCGATCACGGGGATGCCGCCGCCGCCCACGGTGATGGTGATGACGCCCGCCTCGACCAGCTTGCGGATCGCCTCCATCTCGACGATGCGCTGCGGGTAGGGAGAGGGCACGACGCGCCGCCAACCTCTCCCTGCATCCTCGACGACCGCCCAACCGTCGCTATCCGCCCGCTGCCTGGCCTCGGCCTCGTCCATAAAGCTGCCAATGGGCTTGGTGGGGTTCTGGAAAGCGGGATCGTTGCGATCCACAAGCACCTGGGTGACCACCGTCGCCACGCTCTTTTTCATCCCCCGGCGTTTGAACTCGTTGTACAGATTCTGCTGGAACGCATAGCCGATAGCCCCCTGGGAATCTGCACCGCAGGCATCGAGCGGGACGGGATGCATCCCGGCCACCTTCTCGGCGATCTCGGAGCGGCGCAGGATGAAGCCGACCTGCGGCCCGTTGCCGTGCCCGATGGCGATCTCCCACCCCTGCTCGATCATGTCGGCGATGTGGTGCATCGTCTCCTTGGCGGCCCGGTATTGATCCTGGACCGTCTTGTGCTGCGGGTCCTTGATCAGCGCGTTGCCGCCGACGGCAATCACGGCCCATTTTTTCCCAGCTTCATCCGCCATAGCGCATACCCTCCTCACCACATGGTCAGCGCCATCACACCCTTCTGAGCATGCAGCCGGTTCTCCGCCTGGTCGAACACGACCGAGTTGGGACCGTCCATCACTGCACTCGCCACCTCGACGTCGCGGTCGGCCGGCAGCGGGTGCATGTAGATCGCGTCCGGCTTGGCCAACTTCATCCGCCGCTCGTCGGTGATCCAGCTTGCGTACTCGTCCTGCAGCGCCTTGCCCTCGTCGGGATCGGTCGTCGTCAGCATCGGCCCCCACGACTTGGCGTAGACGACGTCGGCACCCTTGAACGCCTCGTCCATATCGTGCACGATCTCAAAGCCGGTGCCGTACCTGTGTGCCTGGGCCTGGGCTTCATCCACGATCCCCGGCATCAGCCCAAACTCCGGCGGGTAGGCCAGGGTGATATCGAGCCCAAAGCGCGGCATTTGAAGGATGAGCGACTGCGGCACGGACAGCGGCTTGAGATAAGAAGACGCATACGCCCAGGATACCACCATCTTTTTCCCGCGTAAATCGCGCCCTTTCTTCTCGACGATCGTCATCAGATCGGCCAGGCACTGGAAGGGATGGTATAGGTCGCACTGCATGTTGAGCACGGGGGAGCGCGACGCCTCGGCGACCCAGTTGATGTACTTGTTGCCATAGTCCCAGTCGCACTGGCGGATGGCGATGCCGTCGAAATAGCGCCCCAGGATCTCGCCGATCTCCTTAGCGGTGTCGCCGTGGGCGATCTGCGTCGTCTTGGACTCGATAAACGCCGCATGCCCGCCAAGCTGCGCCATCCCGGCCTCGAAGGAACAGCGCGTGCGCGTGCTGCTGAAGAAAAAGAGCATCCCCAGCGTCTTGTC
>CAZWPV010000437.1:0-2901 GCA_964635485.1 uncultured Anaerolineales bacterium | reverse complement strand
TCTTACGATACCTCGTCCAGAAAAGCCGTCACAGCCTGCACGACCTGCTCCATAGCGCGGATCGACTCAGAGATGCTACCGGCGATCTCCAGGCTGTGGTCTGCGCCTTCGATCACCAGCCTCTGCCCACGAGTCGCCTCCACGGCTGCGGCAAGGCTCCCTGGATCGTAGTGGGAATCGGCGGTCCCGATCACAAAAAGCGAGTGCGGTTTGGCCTGCGTGATCTGCTGGCGCAGCGTCTCGTTGCGCACGATGGGCGTGAGCCAGATGCACGGAGCCTGTGCCAGCCGAGCGTCCGTTGTGATGAGATGTCCCATCGCCAGCGTGCCCAGCGACTTGCCGACCAGCACGATCCGTTCGTAGGCGCGTTGGGCCAACCCTGCCTCAAGTGCGGCCGCCGCGTCGGCAAAGAGCCACTGGTCCCGCTCAACGCTGGCTGCCTTCCCGAAGGCCGGCTTGCGGTAGTAATTATACTCCACGCAGAGGACGTCCGCACCGCGATTCGTCAGCAGGCGCGTTGGGTAGTATAGGACGGGCATGTGGGCTGTGTAGCCCATCCCAGGCAGCACGATGCCCAATTGCCGCGCTGCTTGCTTTTGTTGCATAAAGGTGTTTGACAACGGCGCGCCGTGATAATCTGAGATGGCAAGCGATTTGAAAGAGACCATATTTGTCTCCCTGTGTCGATTCTCATCAAGCTCATTTCTGTGACGAATGGTTTTATTCGGCGAGTTGGCTGATCACCCAATCCCACTCGCCTGGATCAAAGCGCGCTTGAACGTCCTCTCCGGAAATTGCGCTGAGAATTTCGATGAAACGGAGGAATCTATCGAGCCGGGTCACGGGCAAATCCCTCTCGGATATCGCCAGGTATTCGCGAAAGGTCTGTTTGAACGGGGCCCACCCGTGGGCGTCGCGAAACTCTGCGAAGCGATAATGAAGAACAGTCCCGTCGTACTTGCCCTCGAGTCTGTTTCGCAAGTATTGATCGGCGTAAAAGTTGCGCAGCTCTCCGCCCTGGTACCAGGTGCCCTCCATGTAGACGCGTGCGTCGAGCACCTCTACCACGTATTCCATCTTGAAATTGGCCATCAGCTCTGCGTCCCACACCCAGCGGTAATCGAGGTCGAAATCGTGCCCCAATTCGTGCAGGATGCCGAACGACCAGTCGCCGTTCCGTACAGCCCACAGTGTGTCGCGCACGTAAGGCTGGTGCCATCGGACTGGGTTTCCGGCGACGGCCCAGCCGCCGGGGTATTGGCGCACCGACGCGATGCCGATTTTCTCCCCACTGTAGGGGACATCGCCGACCAGATCGGCATACGCGTCGTATGCCCTATCCAGGTTGTCCTGCCACCTTGCGAGCTCTTCCTCGGTGATACCGGAGGAAGCGATATCGGCATCCTCGAGAACGAGATAATGGTTTCGCCCCTCGCGCTTTGTCAGGGTCGTGATCTCGATATCGTCAAAGTACGCCTTGCCGGTTGCCAGACTTGCCCAATATCCCAACCTGCAGCCAATGTGAACCTCGCCCGTTTCCGCGGCCTGGAAGGTGAGGTACTCCTGTGTCCAGTCGAAGGTTCCCGATCTCGGGGTAGTTCTCTCCCACGTATCCATGATGCAGATATTGGCCGTCACCTCGCCGCTTGCGTTTTTCAGGTTCTCGCCCTTGACCCATCCCGAAAGATTGTACCACGCGCCCGGTTCCAGATAAATGGCGTGCGCCCAAGCGGCATCGTTGCCCTCAGGGTGGGCGGTCTGTACACTGATACACCTGGACCCGTTGCGCCCTATGCCTGCTTGTTCCCAAACAAAGATCGAACGATCATCCCACTGTTCAATTATCCAACGATCAGGCGTATCACCGAGTCCTTCAAAATCTGCCACTATGATGAGGGATGGTCGGGGAGTGACCGTGGGTACAGGGGTCGGCGGGGTTGTGGGTATGGGCGAGGGAATGAGGGTGCTTGTCGCCGTCGGTATGACGGTGGGAAATGGCGTAGCGGTGAGCGTCCACGTCGGCATTGACGTCGGGGCTTGCGCCTGCGGCTCCGTGGGCGTGTGTTCGATACCCGCCTGGGTGATGCCGCAGGCGACAGAGAGTGTGAGCAGGGCGGCGAATAGAAGGAGGAATCGTTTAGCGTGCGTGCTTATTCTCCAGAGCGGATAGTAGAAAACCTATGTTCTTCCGCCAGTACCACCGATGTCTCCACCTGCCGCTCCGGGATCGACCAGTACTTTTTCAGCAACCGGTTCTTCTCCTCCTGGGAGACCAACCGGAAGCCGTGCTTTTCGTAGAAATGGACCGCCCAGGTGGCGGCGGTCCAGGTGCCGATCAGGATGGGGCGCTCGCTCAGCGTCAGCAGATGTGATAGCAGCTTGCCGCCGATGCCTTTTCGCCGTTGCACCGTGCGCACGTAGGCGTGCCGAATCAGCGTCACGTCCTGCACGTCCTGGATGCCCATCACGCCGATCAACTCGCCATCCTCTTCGCATCCCCAGAACTGCACGCCGTCATCGATCTCGTGTTGCAGTTCCTCGCGCGGCATATAGGGCTCGTGCCAGCGATCGGCTGGGATCACGCCCTTGTAGGCTACCGCGGCGTCGTTGACGATCTCGTAGATGGCTTCAAAATCATCGTCTCTACATAGTCGGATCATTTTTCAAACCCCATCAACTCTCGAATCTTGTCCGCGTTCTCTTGCGAAGTCAACATTCCGACCAGGGCCAGCGCCACATCGACGGCCGTGGCCGGCCCGGTGGAGGTGATCACGTTGCCATCGCGGACTAGACTTGCGTCGACCACCTCAGCGCCCAGCTCGGCCAACTGCTGCCTGCGCTGGCCCCCCAGCAGCTTGTACGTCGTCGCGCGCCGTCCCGCCAGCACACCGCTCTTGGCCA
>CAZWPV010000436.1:0-2906 GCA_964635485.1 uncultured Anaerolineales bacterium | reverse complement strand
GCTGTGTGCCGTGAGCCATCATTACGCTGACGGGCAACGCCAGGAACATGTTGAAACGATCTGGCACGCGCATCAACCGGATGATGCCGAGGGGCGCGAGAGCGTTGTAGAGCATAGGGACCTGCGGATAGAACTGGCCATTGATTCTCAGGAGCGGTCCCAGTGCCAGGAGAACTAGCGTGATGGCCATCAGTATCCACGGTAGGTTACGTTGCCACCGTTTTGACGCGACGCCGACAAGGACAACCAGTAGAGGGGTGAAGCCAACGTAGGCCGTGAATCGGCGGCGGATGGAGCGATCGCCGTAATACCGGTCGTACAAGGGCTGGGTGTGTTCTCTCAATATGGGATGGGAACCGCTCGGAGTGATGTAGGCCAGTAGATCTGTCTCCATCAGCTTTTCCTCTCCCTCTCTCATCAGGTCAGACATGTCGCTTCCGTTACCCATTTGGCTCAGCAATAGCAATATAGCGGGGGATATGAGAATCACAGCGATACCCCCAGCGACGAATAGGCGGACAAGTGTGTGGCGTTCAGCCTTTGGCAGCCAGTGGCGAGCTGTGCAGCCAAAGTAGATCAATCCCATGATCGTGGCAGGGATGAGTTGCTGCCACCGTGTGTATCCGATCAAGGCAAAAGCCAGACCTGTCAGTATGCTGTCTCGCCAGTGACTCTTTTTGATGGCACGACTCAGGAAGAGAAAAAAGATAGGCGTCCAATAGGTCGCGAGCAGGTTGGGATGATCGAGTTGGCTCAGGCGGAAGGGCCACGCCTGGTAGACGAGGCCTGCTACAAAGGCAGATAGGGTATCCCCGGTGAGGTGTTTTGTCAGGAGGAAAGCTGCGAGTCCGCACAAGCTAAGATCAAGAAGTAGGATCAGGTTATATGCGGTGATTCCTTTAACCAAGGGTTCGAGCATCAGCCAGGGAAACACATTCAGCCAGGCGATATTGTGTGTGGCCAGATTGACGCCTCTTGGGTGGAATATGAAAGAGGTGTAGAGAGGGGATTGATTCGTGGCGATCGCTTTCTGCACCCACCATCCATTCCAATAGTGCATAAACCGGTCATCAGAGAGACCAGGGAGGTGATCGGTAATTCTCGCAGCCAAGGGCCAGGTTGTGATGCAGGCTAGCGCGACGTAGGCCACAAAGATGATCAAGCCTGTACCGATTGTCTTAAGCCGGTCACTGCCAAGTTCTCTTATACGTAGTAGCAAGTTGTTGACTCCTAAAGCCAGGTTGATTGGAGTCCCCTGTCATTCCATCGGATACTCGAGCCTCCATTGGGCGCGGATTGCGTCCATTGTCCTCATAATCGCCAGCGTCTCGTCCAGCGGCATTACCTCGCTCTCCAGCTTGCCTTCGCGCAGGCAGCGCATCACCTCGGCGGCCTCAAAGTTGTAGCCGTTTCCTTCGTATGGCAGGCTGAAGACCTCGTCCTCGCTTCCCTCAATCGAGAGCGTGAGTGCCGTCCCGTAGAACCACGGCGAGTGGACGCGAATCTTGCCCTTGGTGCCCATCACGGTTGCCTCGATGGCGGTGTTCGTCTGCAAGGCTGTGTGCAGGATGGCCAGTTGGCCCCCATTGTATCCAAAGACAATGCCCGCCTGCTCGTCCACGCCGGTCCGGCCCATAGTTGCCATACTGACGATGTGCGATGGCGTGCCGAGCACCATAGACGCAAACGAGATGGGGTAGATGCCCACGTCGAGCAGCGCCCCGCCGCCCAACTCGGGGTCGAACAGGCGGCTCTTGGGATCGAATTCGGAACGGAACCCCAGGTCGGCGGTGAGCATACGCACCTCGCCGATGACACCATCGGCCAGCAGTTCGCGCAGCTTGACGATGATGGGGATGTAACGCGTCCACATGGCCTCCATCAGGAAAAGCCCCTTTTCCCGGGCCAGGCTGATGGCCTCCTCCGCTTCACCGGCGTTGATGGCAAATGGCTTTTCGCACAGCACCGTCTTGCCCGCCTCCAGGCAGAGCAGGCTGTTGTCCTTGTGAAACGGGTGCGGCGTGCCGACGTACACCACGTCTACGTCAGGGTCCGCGGCCAGCGCTTTGTAGCTGGCGTGGCGGTGCGGCACACTGAACCGGTCGCCGAATGCATTGGCGGTCTCTTGCGCCCGCGAGCCGACGGCCACGATCTCGGCGTCGGGCAGCACGCTCAATCCCTCGGCGAACTTTTTGGCGATCCAACCCGTGCTCAGAATTCCCCAGCGAATCTTGTCAGTCATAACTTCCTCCCTCGGTAAACTCTTTGGCACAAAGCGCCGAAGGGGTTACTCGATCACCACATTGTCCAGTCCTTCCTCCGGCTGAGGGTAGCTCATGTTCAGCCCCTCCAGTGTCTCGATCAGGGTCGTGGCGACGACTAGGTTGCGGTACCACTTGCGGTTGGCCGGGACGACGTACCACGGCGCCCACGCGGTGCTGGTCTTGCTCAGCACGTCCTCGTAGGCTGTAATGTACTTGGGCCACAGCTTGCGCTCCTTCAGGTCGCCCTTGCTGAACTTCCAGCGTTTGTTCGGCTCGTCCAGTCGGGCCTGCAGGCGCTCCTTTTGTTCCTCCAGGTCGATGTGCAGGAAGAATTTCAAGATCGTCGTCCCCTCCTCGGCCAGCGTGCGCTCGAAAGCGTTGATCTGGTCGTACCGTTTACGCCATACTTTTTCCGGCACCAGCTCGTGCACCCGCACCACCAGCACGTCCTCGTAGTGGCTGCGGTTAAAGATGACGATCTCGCCCCTGCCCGGCGTCTGCTTGTGCACGCGCCACAGGTAGTCGTGATCCAGCTCCTCCTGCGTGGGCACCTTGAAGTTGGCCACGCGCACGCCCTGGGGGTTGACCCCATGCGCGTCAAGCTAAGGACCCAGAGGCCCAGGGTTGTTGTGAAGCCGGGCG
>CAZWPV010000435.1:0-2914 GCA_964635485.1 uncultured Anaerolineales bacterium | reverse complement strand
GCCTTGGGGCGCAGGGGGTCTCCCACGTGGTTCCACCCAAGTTTGACAACGGATTTGTCAACGGATAAACGGATGCTTGTTTCCATCTCAGTTAGTCGAACGGTTCGACTATCCGTTTATTCGTTTACCATCGTTGGCACACTCTTTGGCTGTAACGGGCCTTCCCGGAGTTTCCTACTTCCGTTCACTGGGTTCAGAAACTCACTCCCGGGGGGTTTTCCCGGCCGTCCGGCCGAGGGAGCTTCCAGTCACGTCTCCCTCTCCCTGTGACCTTGCAGGTCGGTACTCGTCCCGGTCAGCGCTTTTGCTATTATGCCAGTATTATACTCTGCTTTCGCCCGCTGTCAACCTGGATTCGCCAATCGTATTTCTCAAGGCCCCAGATTCTGCAGCGCCGCCTCAACGAGCCCCGGGAACAGTATCTCGGCCACCACACATGTGATGCACATCATTGCCACAAAACCGACCACGATTGCCACGAGGCTGCGGCTCATAACCTGGGCCGGCGTATTCTTGGTCGTGAACGTCTGCGTGATCGTCTGTGGTCTGTATGGCACAGTGACATTCCCCCACCACACTCGAATCATGAAAAAAGAGTAGCCCAAAATTGCCACTCCCAACACACCGATGCACATCCCGGCCCCAAAACCAGGTTGCTCCGATGCCTCCAGGAACCACTGCCACAATAAATCCTTTAGCCGGTGCAGCTCCTCCATTCTCCCCCCTCTGTCAACGCCCTCGGACTTGTCATATCGATAAGAACGTGTATAATAGAACAAGTGTTCTATTTCTATTCTCAGCCATACCGTTCAGGAGGTGCACGATGGCCGACCCCCTCGAATTCATTGCCCATTTCGATATGATCAGCAGAATTGAAGGCTTCGTCTCTGGGTTTGTCAACGCAAACTGGCAAGGCGCTTTTCAACGCGCCGGGGCCGCTGGTATCGCAACCGAGTTCATTGCCAGCCTGACCGGGCGCAATGCCTGGCGCTTTTACGTTCCCCGCAACTGCGGCTGGAGAGGCATCGATCTGGAGCGACTGCTCAGAAAGTATGGCGTCAAGATCTGGGACCGCGGCTTCACGCACGAGTGCTTCACCTTCTGCGTCAAGCGCCGCCAGGCCAACTGGGCCGAATACCTGCTCCGCCGCAGAGGCATCCCGGTGTGGAGCCTGCGGTTCAACCCGCTCAACGACGAGTACGCACGGCGCCACGCTCCCGGCTCCGAACCATCTGCGGGAAAGCGACGTTCCAGGTCCCGTCAGAGTTTCTGGGACTTTTTCTCTCTATTGGAATAACGGATACGGGGACTATACAACGGAGCAAAGATAGCAGCGTCGTCGTGGCGCGCCCCCGCCCTTTCGCCACACGCCACGCTGACTATTATAGACCTGTGCAAATTGCTGTCAAGCGCGGTGGGTACAAACGCAAAAACCGACCGGCAAGTCTACCGGTCGGCATGGTGGGCGGTACAAGACTTGAACTTGTGACCTCCACGATGTCAACGTGGCGCTCTGGCCAACTGAGCTAACCGCCCAAAGCGCCCAGATTATACCATCGCCGTTGCCATTTTGCAAGGATTGGGCGATGTGTTACAATGCGCCTGATGGAAACGAACGACTCCTGGGGCATCGTGGGACACGAATGGGCGGTGAAGCTGCTGCGACAGGCCGTCGAGGCGGGCAGCGTGTCTCACGCTTACCTCTTCACCGGGCCACCGGGCGTGGGCAAGACGACGCTGGCGCGGGCACTCGCCTGCGCCCTGCTGTGCCAGGGCGAGCGGGCACCCTGCGGCAACTGCCGCGGATGCCGGTTGGTCGCCAGCGGCAACCACCCCGACATGCACGTCGTCGAATCGGAGCGGCCCGGCGATAGCCTCAAGATCGACCAGGTGCGCGATCTGCAGCGCCAGCTTTCCCTGACGCCGCTCGAGGCTCGCTGGCAGGTGGCGGTGCTGCGCCGCTTCGAGGAGGCCACCATCTCCGCCGCCAACGCGCTGCTCAAGACGCTGGAGGAGCCCCCTTCCTACGTCGTGCTGACGGTGCTGGCAACCGATGCCGACACGCTCCTGCCCACCATCGTCTCCCGCTGCCAGCAGGTGGCCCTGCGCCCGCTGCCCGTGCCGCAGGTGGAGCGGGCGCTGATCGAGCGCTGGGGTGCGGAGCCGGAGCAGGCCAAGCTACTGGCCCACCTTTCCGGCGGGCGGCTGGGATGGGCGGTGCGCACGCTGGAGGATAGCGCCGGATTGCAGCGCCGCGCGCAGCGGCTGGACGAGCTGGGGGAATTGCTGAATGCCCCCACCACCGCGCGCTTCCGCTACGCCAACCGGCTGGCCCGCGACCCCGTCGCCACGCAGGAGACGCTCGATCTGTGGCTGGGCTGGTGGCGGGACGTGATGCTGCTGGCCGCCGAGGCGGACGCGCCGCTGACCAACGTCGACCGGCAAAGCGCCCTGCGCGACCACGCGCGCCGCTACGGGGTGGCGCGCAGCACGGCGATGGTGGAGGCCCTGCGCAGCGCCGCCGACCACCTCAGGCGCAATGCCAACGTGCGCCTCACGCTCGAGGTGCTGATGCTCGACCTGCCGCGTTAACCAAAAAGCGGAGCCACTGGCTCCGCTGGCCTCGGTGCGTACCCAGGTCACAAATTCGTCAGGCTCCCTTGTACAGGACGTTGTCTACGCGCTCGGCGTAGTTCGTGACGGGTGCTTCTGCCTCATCCGAGTCCACGAGATATTCCGGCTCAGGCTCAGAGACGGCGAGTGAACCGCACAATTCCCACGTGTGGGTCTGGGTCAGGTCAAACTGCTGGGCATACTCCTCCAGCACAGCCTCGACCACAGCAGGTACGTCCTGGGCGCGGCGTTGTGCCTCGCGGGATAGCCTTTCGTAGAGCGCTTCAGAAAGGTTGATTCT